>NZ_JAXRUU010000019.1:0-48661 GCF_034497445.1 Halorubrum sp. AD140 | reverse complement strand
TCCATCGCGCGCTGGACCTCCTGGGAGGGGCTCACCTCGCGGACCTCGACCGCCTCGACGCGGATCCCCCACTCGTCGGTCGGCTCGTCCAACTCCTCGTTGATGCGGTCGTTGATCTGGTCGCGCCGGGAGAGCGTGTCGTCGAGCTCCATGTCGCCGAGCACCGCCCGGAGCGTGGTCTGCGCGAGGTTCGAGACGGCGTTCTTGTAGTCGTCCACCTCTAAGAAGGCCTTCTTGGCGTCCATCACCTTGATGTAAACGACCGCGTCCGCGGTGACCGGCGAGTTGTCCCGCGTGATCGCCGACTGGCTCGGCACGTCGATCGTCTGCGTCCGCATGTCGAACGCGTACGTCCGCGAGACGAACGGCGGGATGAGGTGGACGCCCGGCTCCAGCAGCTTCCGGTACTCGCCGAACACCGTGAGCGCCTCCTTCTCGTAGGCGTCCACGATCTCCACCGCGCTGACGACCGTGACGGCCGCCAGCAACACCGCGAGCGCCGCGACGCCGAAGACGAGGCTCTGGCTGAGGAGGGCGATCCCGACGAGCAGCGCGGCGCCGAGCGCCGTGTACTGCCAGACGGAGTCCGGGATGCCGCCCATCGCGTCCTCCAACTCGAAGGGGTCGCCGCGCGGACCTTGGGTTCCCATGACCTGCGTTACGCTTCGACGCTGTTAACGGTTCGCACGAGGCGGGCGAGGGGCGCCGCCGCCGCGTCGGAGCGCTGACTCCGAGAAACCGGTAACGCCGGTCTCCGCGACCGTTTTTAAATAGATGGCGGGCGCACGTCGGACCATGCCATCCGACGAGGACGACATCGAGCACGAGTTCCGCACGCGAAGCGTCCACGCCGGCTCGAGTCCGGACCCGACGACCGGCGCCCGCGCAACGCCCATCTACCAGACGACCTCCTACGAGTTCGAGGACGCCGACCACGCCGCCCGGCTGTTCGCGCTGGAGGAGGCGGGCAACGTCTACTCGCGGATCATGAATCCGACGAACGCCGCCTTAGAAGAGCGGATCGCCTCCCTCGAGAACGGCGTGGGCGCGGTCGCCACCTCGTCGGGGATGGCGGCGCTCGACCTGGCGACGTTCATGCTCGCGTCCGCGGGCGACAACGTCGTGTCGTCGTCGGCGCTGTACGGCGGCACCTACACCTACCTCACCCACTCCGTCGAGCGCCGCGGGATCACGACGCGGTTCGTCGACCCGCTCGACTACGAGGGGTACGCCGACGCCATCGACGAGGACACCGCCTACGTCCACCTCGAGACCATCGGGAACCCCGCGCTCGTCACGCCGGACATCGAGCGAATTGCCGATATCGCTCACGACCACGGCGTTCCCCTGTTCGTCGACAACACGTTCGCGACCCCCTACCTCTGCCGCCCGCTCGACCGCGGCGCGGACCTCGTCTGGGAGTCGACGACGAAGTGGCTCACCGGTAACGGGACCACCGTCGGTGGCGTCCTCGTCGACGGCGGCTCCTTCCCGTGGGGCGAGTACCCCGAGAAGTTCCCGGAGATCGCACGGGACAACCCCGCGTACCACGGGATCAACTACGTCGACGCGTTCGGCGACGCGGCGTTCACGTTCGCGGCGGTCACCCGTGGCCTGCGCGACCTGGGCGACCAGCAGTCGCCGTTCGACGCGTGGAACACGCTCCAGCAGACGGAGTCGCTCCCGCTCCGGATGGAGCGCCACTGCGAGAACGCCGCGATCGTCGCGGAGTACCTCGACGACCACGCGGACGTGGCGTGGGTGAACTACCCCGGGCTGGAGAGCCACGAGACCCACGACGAGGCGAGCGAGTACCTCGAGGGCGGCTACGGCGGCATGATCACCTTCGGGCTGGAGGGCGGCTACGAGGCCGCGAAGGGGACCGTCGAGAGCGCCGACCTCGCCTCGCTGCTCGCGAACGTCGGCGACGCGAAGACGCTCGTCATCCACCCCGCCTCGACCACCCACCAGCAGCTGACCGAAGAAGAGCAGGAGGCCGCCGGCGTCACCGGCGACATGGTGCGGCTCTCGGTCGGGATCGAAGACCCCGCCGACATCGTCGCCGACCTCGAAGCCGCGATCGAGCGAGCGACGGCCTAACGCTCGGACCGGAGGCGAGGGTTCGAACGCGGACGTCAGGTCTCGTCCCGCCGTCGCCGCTCGCCGAGCGCGATCCCGGCGAACGCGACGACGGCCAGCTGGACCCCGACGCCGACGCCGGAGCCGACTCCGCCGAGCACGGTCACGAGACCCTGCCGTGGGTCGAGGACGAGGAGGGTCGCGGCGGTCGCGACGAGGTAGACGACCCCCGCGGCGAGCCCGGTCGCCAGCACCGTGGCGCCGGGCCCGTCGGCGGGGTCCCGGCGCTCGCCGGCCGCGACCGCGAGCGCGAACAGGAGCCCGTACACCAGGACGAACGAGACGAAGCGCCCGCCGAGGGCGTACAGCGATATCGTCTCGGGTGACGGTAGGCTGACTCCGCTCTCCAGCACGAGCGGGGGGAGGCGACGCGACACGGCGATCGCGGCCGCGGCGACGGCCGCGGCCGCGGGAGGGACTGCGGACCAGTTCATGGGGCGGGTGCCCGATGCGCGCTCGCGTCGGGAGTAGATTTCGCTTCGCGGCGGCCGACTCGGGCGTCCTCCGAGGCAGTCGTCCCGGGGGCTTCCGCGAGCGGCATGACTTTTTATCCTCACCCGCGAACCAGCCCCCATGACCCAACGGACGCGTCGCGACTGGCTCCGGACCGCGGGCGCCGTCGGCGCCGCCGGGCTCGCGGGGTGTAGCTCGCTCGGCGTCGACTGGCCGCCCGACGACGGCTCCGACGGCTCCGACGGCGACGACACGGGACCCGGCGCCCCGCTCGACGATCCTATCGACCTGGAGACGCGGTCGGAGTCGTCGGACGGGCTGACCACCCAGTTCCGGCAGGGGCTCCGCAACCACGGCCACGCCGACGCGACGATCCCGGACACCGTCGAGACGGAGTGGGCGGTCCCGACCAACCGCGGCGACCACACGGCCTCGAAGGGGAGCCCGGTGCAGGCGCCGACGGGCGCGATCCTCATCGCCGACGACACGGGACGAATTCGGTCGCTCACGACGGACGGGGAGACGAACTGGTCGACGTCGCTCTCCGACGACGACCGCGGGAGCCACGGGACCCCCGCGATAGCCGAGGGGACGGCGTACGTCGGCACGTACGACGGCGTCGTCTCGGCGGTGGCGGTCGAGAGCGGCGAGATCGAGTGGCAGACCGAGGTCGGCGACGCGGCCGCCGCCAGTCCGACCTACCACGAGGGGAAGCTGTACGTCGCCGTCGAGCACGCGACGCCGAGCGGGAGCGTCGTCGTGATGGACGCCGAGAGCGGCGAGGTCGAGTGGCGCGACGAGCGGCCGACCGACCACCCGCACTCGACGGTCGCCGTTGATCTGGAGCGCGACCGCTTCCTGTTCGGCTCCAACGACGGTCACGTCTACGCGTGGTCCCTCTCGGACCGCGAGCGGGCGTGGACGCACGACACCGGCGGCGACGTGAAGGCGCCGATCGCGATCAGCCGCGGGATCGCGCTGGTCCCCTCGTGGGCCGGCACCGTCACCGCCCTCGACGTCGCCGACGGCACCGCGCTCTGGGTGTTCGAGACCGACGAGGACGTGTCGCCCGAGGACGGAGAGGAGGGCGCCGATCCGATGCGGACGGGCGGCGTCATGTGCGCGCCCGCCGTCCACGACGGCGAGGTGTTCGTCGGGAGTCACGACACCAACGCGTACGCGATCGACCTGGCGACCGGCGAGGAGCTGTGGTCGACTCCCACCGACGGCCTGATCACGGGCAGCGTGACCGCGACGAACGAGCACGTCCTCGTCGGCTCGTACGACGCGCACCTCTACGCGCTCGACCGCGAAGACGGCTCGGTGACCTGGGCGGTCGAGGGGGGCGGCGACGTGACGAGCGCGCCGCTCGTCACCGACGACGGGATCTACTACGCCGAACGCGCGCCGGAGGACACCGACGAGCCCGGAATGTGCTACAAACTCGTTGCGCCGGAGTGAGTCGGCCGTCTCGGGCTCCAGACCGGCCGCCGCGCCCGCGAGAACTCACGAACGTCCACCCGAAACGGTGGGTCCGAAACGGTTTTGCCGGCCCCTGACGGACGGTCGATATGCCAACGGATCCCGACACAGGGTACGACCCGTCGCTGGGTCGGAAGTTCGTGTTCGTCACCGGCGGCGTCATGTCCGGACTGGGGAAGGGGATCACCGCCGCCAGCACCGGGCGGCTCCTCTCGAACGCTGGCTTCGACGTCACCGCGGTGAAGGTGGACCCCTATCTCAACGTCGACGCCGGGACGATGAACCCGTACGAGCACGGCGAGGTGTACGTGCTCAAGGACGGGGGCGAGGTCGACCTCGATCTGGGCAACTACGAGCGCTTCCTCGGCACCGACATGACGTTCGACCACAACGTCACCACGGGGAAGACGTACCAGCACGTCATTGAGCGCGAGCGCGCCGGCGACTACCTCGGCAAGACCGTCCAGATCATCCCGCACGTCACCGACGACATCAAGCGGCGCATCCGAGAGGCCGCCGAGGGCTCCGACGTCTGTCTGATCGAGATCGGCGGGACGGTCGGCGACATCGAGTCGATGCCCTTCCTCGAGGCGCTCCGCCAGTTCGCACACGAGGAGGACGACGAGGACATCCTCTTCACCCACGTCACGCTCGTCCCGTACTCCAAGAACGGCGAGCAGAAGACGAAGCCCACCCAGCACTCGGTGAAGGAGCTGCGCTCGATCGGGCTCCAGCCGGACGTGCTGGTCGGGCGCTCCGAGGACCGGCTCGACCCGGAGACGAAAGAGAAGATCGCCCTGTTCTGTGACGTCCCCACGGACGCCGTCTTCTCGAACCCCGACGTCGAGGACATCTACCACGTCCCGCTGATGGTGGAAGACGAGGGGTTAGACGAGTACGTGATGGACCGGCTCGGCCTCGCCGACGAGGCGCTCCCGAAGGCGGAGCGCTCCACGGAGTGGCGCGAGCTGGTCACCCGCGACCGCGACCGCGAGATCGACGTGGCGCTCGTGGGCAAGTACGCCTTAGAGGACGCGTACATGTCGATCCACGAGGCGTTGAAACACGCCGGGATCCAGACCGAGACCGAGGTGAACGTGCTCTGGGTCGACGCCGACGAGACCCGCGCGGAACACGAGGAGCGGCTCGCGTCGGCCGACGCCGTCGTCGTCCCCGGCGGGTTCGGCTCCCGCGGGACGGACGGGAAGATCGAGGCGGTCCGGTACGCCCGCGAGAACGACGTCCCCTTCCTCGGGCTCTGTCTCGGCTTCCAGATGGCGGTCGTCGAGCACGCGCGCAACGTGCTCGGGCTGGCGGGCGCCCACTCCGCGGAGATCGACCCCGACACCCCGCACCCCGTCATCGACCTCCTCCCCGACCAGTACGAGACGGAGGACATGGGCGGGACGATGCGGCTCGGCGCGCACGTGACCGACATCAAGCCCGGCACGCTCGCCGCGTCGGTGTACGGCGCCGACTCCTGTACCGAGCGCCACCGCCACCGCTACGAGGTGAACCCCGAGTACATCGACCAGCTGGAGGCCGACGGGCTGACGTTCTCCGGGCGCGCCGACAACCGGATGGAGATCGTCGAGCGCCCGGACCACCCGTTCTTCTTCGGGACGCAGGCGCACCCCGAGTTCCGCTCGCGCCCGGACCGCGCGAGTCCGCCGTTCGTCGCCCTCGTGGAGGCGGCGCTGGAATCGACGGACACAACCGAGCGGAACGCGGACGTGAGGCTATAGATGGTCGATACGGACGAGTTCATCGACGAGGCGATAGCGGAGATCCGGGAGGCGATCGGCGACGCGAACGCCGTGATCGCCCTCTCGGGCGGGGTCGACTCCTCGGTCGCGGCGACGCTCGCGTACGAGGCGGTCGGCGACCAGCTCACCCCCGTCTACGTCGACACGGGGCTGATGCGCAAAGGGGAGACCGAGGAGATCCGCGACACCTTCTCGTTCATGGAGTCGCTTCGCGTGATCGAGGCGCAGGAGCGCTTCTTCGACCGGCTGGCGGGCGTCACCGACCCCGAGGAGAAGCGCCACGTCATCGGCGAGGGGTTCATCGACGAGTTCGAGGCGGTCGCCCGCGACGTCGACGCCGACTACCTCGTGCAGGGGACGATCTACCCCGACCGCATCGAGTCGGAGGGGAACATCAAGTCGCACCACAACGTCGGCGGGCTCCCCGAGGTCGTCGACTTCGAGGGGATCGTCGAGCCCGTCCGGGACCTGTACAAAGACGAGGTCCGCGAGGTCGCCCGCGCGCTCGACCTCGAGGCGGTCATCTCCGAGCGCATGCCGTTCCCTGGGCCCGGGCTCGCCGTCCGGATCGTCGGCGAGGTGACCCCGGAGAAGGCCGCGGTCGCCCGCGAGGCGACCCACGTGGTCGAGGAGGAGCTGGCGGAGTACGACCCGTGGCAGGCGTTCGCCGCCGTCCTCGGGAAGGCGACCGGCGTCAAGGGCGACAACCGCGTCCACGGGTGGGTCGTCGCCGTGCGCTCGGTCGAGAGCCGCGACGGGATGACCGCCCGCGCCCAGGAGATCGATTGGGGAACGCTCCAGCGGATCCAGAGCCGGATCACCGGCGAGAACGAGAGCGTCGCCCGCGTCGTGTACGACGTGACCCACAAGCCGCCCGCGACGATCGAGTACGAGTGATGGCGGACCAGCAACTCGCCGTCGTCGCCGGCCCCGACGAGCACGGACTCGGCGAGGAGCTCGAAGCCCTCGGCGTCGACGTCCGCCGGATCGACGGGCTGGTCACCGCCGCCGCGCTCTCCGAGGCCGGGATCGCCGAGGCCACCCTCTTCGTCCTCACCGACGTCGAGGAGGCGACCGGGATCCCGATCGCCAAGGAGCTGAACTCGAACGCCCTCGCGGTGACGTACGCGGAGCGGTCGCTCCCCGAGTTCGTGGCCGGCGTCGCCGACCTCGCGGTCGACCCCGACCTGATGGACGCCGCGACCGTCGCCGAGGAGCTCGTCGACGGCGCCGCCGACCGGGCTGCGTAGGCAGGGGGCGCGGCGTTGGCGTCCGCCGGCGAGAACGTGGACGGTTCCGCGAACACTAGCGTTATTCCGGTGTGTCACGTATTGTCGCGTGTCATGTCACAGCAGGAAGTGAACGAGGAGCTGTACGTCGACCAGTACACGCTCGGGCTGGTCGGTCCCGACCAGGAGTGGGCCGGAACCGTCGCCGACGGCGGGACGGTGAAGACGTACACGCCGCCGGGGTGTTGGGGGCCGATGGTCACGCCCTCGTTCCGCGGCGGCCACGAGGTGACGCGGCCGATCCGCGTCGAGGGCGCCGAGGTCGGCGACGCCGTCGCGATCCGCATCCGCGACGTGGAGGTGACCAGCATGGCGACGAGCACGGGATCGATGGCCGAACGCGAGGGCGCGTTCCGGGACGATCCGTTTGTCGACCACCGCTGTCCGGAGTGCGGGACGACGTGGCCCGACTCCTACGTCGAGGGCACCGGCGAGGACGCGATCCGGTGTGCCGAGTGCGGCGCCAACGCCTCCTCGTTCGGCTTCGAGTACGGCTACACCGTCGCGTTCGACCACGAGAACGCGGTCGGCGTCACGCTCGACGAAGACGGCGCCCACGCGCTCGCGCTCGACGCCGACGAGGTGATGGACATTCCCGAGAACTCCCGACAGCACCCGATCCTCCTGTACGAGCCAGACGGGATGCCCGGCACGCTCGGTCGCCTCCGGCCGTTCGTCGGCAACATCGGGACGACCCCGCCCGTGACGATGCCCGACTCGCACAACGCGGGCGACTTCGGCCAGAGCCTGATCGGCGCCGACCACGACTACGGGGTCGAGACCGAGGAGGACTTAGAGAAGCGCACCGACGGCCACATGGACATCCCCGAGGTGCGGCCGGGCGCCACGCTGATCTGTCCCGTCAAGGTCGACGGCGCGGGGGTCTACGTCGGCGACCTCCACGCGAACCAGGGGGACGGCGAGCTCTCCTTACACACCACCGACGTGAGCGGCACCGTCACCATGGACGTCGAGGTGATCGAGGGGCTCGAACTCGACGGTCCCGTGCTGCTCCCCAACGCCGATGACCTCCCGTTCATCAGCGCGCCGTACACCGACGCGGAGCGCGAGGCCGGCCGCGCGCTCGGCGCCGACCACGGCGTCGAGGTGAACGCGGAGGCGGCGCCGATCCAGGTCGTCGGCTCCGGCGCCACCGTCAACGACGCCACGCAGAACGCCTTCGACCGCGCGACGACGCTCCTGGACATGAGCGAGGGTGAGGTCCGCGCTCGGTGTACGTTCACCGGCGGCGTCCAGATCGGTCGGCTCCCGGGCGTCGTCCAGCTCGACCTGCTCGCGCCGCTGGACGCCCTCGAAGCGCGCGGGATCGACGGGCTGGCCCGCGACCAGTACGACCTGTAGCGTCGTCGTCGCCGTGACGTCGCCGGAGGCTACTCCTCCGACTCCTCCGGCGTCCCGGCTTCCCTCCCCGCCTCTCCCGACTCGCAGTCGCACTCGCCGGTCGCGAGCAGCTCGTCGACGCCGTACCGCGAGCCGCACTCCGTACAGAGGACGCTCACGTCGACCATCACCCGGAACTCTCCGAGCGCGAGCCCCGACCGCTTCCGAAGCCGCTCCAGCTTCGTCTCCGCGACCGCGGCCAGCCGACCGCGGAGCTTCTGGATGGCCTCGCCGGCGCTGGCCGTGCGGTCGCCGTCCTCGCGCTCGTACTCCGCGCCGCGGTGGTCTCGAAGGTAGCTGCGGACGGCCTGATAGGTGACCACGTCGCCGTCGAGCGCGTCGACGTCGACGCCGTCGCGTTCGAGCCGCCGCCGGAGCTGCGTTCGGTCCGCCGCGCTCACCTCGTCGCCCGTCAGCGACCGCACCACCGCCTCGACCTCGCGTTCCGACAGCCGCACGCCCGCCTCCGCGAGCCGCGCCTCGACCAGCTCGCGGTTGAACGCCGCGGCGAGCTCGCGCAGGCTCCAGTGGTCGTCGCCGGTCGCGGTCCACCGCGACTCCAGCTCGTCGCCGACGCCGTCCAGGCCGTACTCGTCGACGAGGCGAGCCACCTTGTTCCGGCGGCCGCCCGCGCCCTCCCTGTCGCTCATTCGTTCGGCGTTCGGTCGAGCAGACCCATAGGCGTTGCCGTGGCGTCGGGCCGACGGATCACCGCCGCTCCGACGCGAGTCAGCTCACTCAGACAACGGGATCCCTCACTCGCCGTGCGCCCGAGACTCCGCTTCGGCTTCGTCGTCGACGTCTGGCCCGATCGCCGCTCGAAACATACTAAAACAGCCACTTTCAAATTCGTATTAGATTATATGAATATTCTGGCCGTGCGGTCCCACCCGCCGGCTGATCGAAGAGAGATACGTGAAGTGCCCGGAAGAGACGCCATTCGTCGTGATTCGCGCTCTCTGTGAGCTGTGACGGCTGCGAGACGAAACGTGCTGTACCGGGGATCCTCTCACGAAGTGTGTCCGGATACGAGGGTCTGAGATGCTGACTGCGCTGTCGACGACCTCACCGCATGGTAACGGTTCGATCTGTCGAGCACTAACACATATGTTTCCAATACAGTATATTTTTCTGATATTCAAGCGAGGAGCTGCACTGATTCGACGCCGTCGGCCTGCGGCGAACAGCACATATAAGCCCCCGCTCTCGGATCCGTGAGACGTGCCATGATGCGTCACGACGTCGCCGTCGTCGGCGGCGGCTGCGTCGGGCTGTCGGTCGCCAAACACCTGGCCGAGCGAACCGAGCTCGACGTTGCCGTCTTAGAGAAGGAGCACCACCTCGCGTCCCACCAGAGCGGCCGGAACTCCGGGGTGCTCCACCCGGGGTTCAACTACCCGCCGGATTCGAAGAAGGCGCGGTTCGCCGTCGAGGGAACCGCCCGGATGAAGGCGTACTGCGAGGAGCACGACGTTCCCTGCGAGGAACTGGGCGTCCTCGTCGTCGCGACGGACGACGAGGAGGAGGCGCGCCTCGACGACCTGGCCGAGCAGGCCGAGGCCAACGGCGTCGCCTACGAGCTGCTCGACTCCCGCGAGGCGATCCGCGAGCACGAGCCCCACGCGGAGGGACAGGCCGCGCTCCGCGCCCCGGAGGCGGCGTCCGTCGACTCCGAGCAGTACGTCTACGCGCTCGCCCGCGAGGTCCGGGAGCGTGGCGTCACCCTGTACACGGGCTACGAGGTCTCGCGGCTCGAGGAGGCGGCCGAGGGGTACCGGCTCGACACCAGCAACGGTCGGTTCGAGGTGTCCTACCTGGTCAACGCCGCGGGGCTCCACGCCGACACGCTCGCCCACCAGGTCGGCGTGGGAGAGGAGTACCAGGTGGTCCCGTTCCGCGGCGAGTACTACGAGGTACGTCCCGAGCGCGCCCACCTCTGTGAGACGATGATCTACCCGACGCCGAACCCCGAGCTCCCCTTCCTCGGCGTCCACTACACGCGCCGCACCGACGGCAAGGTGATCGTCGGCCCGAACGCGGTCCTCGCGTTCGGCCGCGAGGCGTACGACAACACGGACGTGAACCCGAGAGAGCTGCTCGAGACGCTCACTTACGGCGGGTTCCGGCGGCTGCTCGCCTCGCCGCTGATGCTCTCGGTCGCGTGGGCGGAGCTCAACAAGTCGTATCGGAAGGACCGGTTCGCGGCCGCCTCCCAGAAGCTGGTGCCCGAGGTGCGCGCGGAGGACCTCGAAAAGAGCTACGCGGGGATCCGCGCCCAGCTCGTGAGCGCGGACGGCGAGCTGGTGAAGGACCCGCTGTTCGTCGAGCGTGAGGACGCCGTCCACGTCCTCAACGCCGTCTCCCCCGGGCTCACCTCCTCGCTGCCGTTCGGCGAGCACATCGCGGAGCGGCTCGCGGCGAAGGTGACCGTTTAAGTCACGGCCGTTCGACGTTGCGACCACCACTCAGGGGACGTCGCCGCCGCAGCCCGGCTCTCGCCGCGCGGCGCGCCCCGATCACGACGATGACATCGCCGACTCGCGGCGGCCTCGTTCGAGCCGCCACCGACGGTCGCACCGCCCCTCGCGAGCGCGCTTCCCGGCCGGACCGAGGGACCAGATGAGCCGCGGGCCCGCCCGGCGACCGATCGAGAGCCGACTCCACGGCGACGTGCCGCTCGTCGACGCGGAGGCGGCGGCCGCGGCGATCGAACCCGGAGCGACGGTGCTCACGAGCGGGTTCGGCAGCGTCGGCTACCCGAAGGCGATCCCGCTCGCGCTGGCGTCGTCGTCCCGCGACCTGTCGCTCACGCTGGTCTCCAGCGGGAACGTCGGCGACGAGATCGACGTCGACCTCGTCGGCTCGGGCCAGGTCGCGCGCCGCTTCTCCTACCAGTCCTCGCGGGTCGCCCGCGAGAAGACGGACGCCCGCGAGGTCGCCTTCAGCGACCGCAACGCCTCGTCGATCGGCGACGAGGTCCAGTACGGCGGGCTCGTCGACCCCGACGTCGCCGTCGTCGAGGCGGTCGCCGTCGGCGAGGACTGGTTCGTCCCCTCGACGTCGCTCGGGCAGGTGCCGGCGTTCGTCGAGGCCGCCGACGCGCTGTACGTCGAGCTCAACCGTCACCAGCCCCTCGCGCTGCAGGCGCTCCACGACGTGTACCGCCCCGACGCGCCTCCGAACCGCGGGCCGATCCCCCTCTCAGCCCCCGGCGAGCGGATCGGCGCCGCACACGTCGCGTTCGATCCTGAGAAGCTCGCCGGCGTCGTCGAGACGGAGATCCCCGACTCGACGTACACGTTCCGCGACCCGACCGACGACGACCTCGACATCGCGGCCAACCTCGGCGCGTTCCTCCGCGGCGAGCTGGAGCGCTCGCCCGTCTTCGACGACGCGGTCCACCTCCAGTTCGGTGTCGGCTCGCTCGGCAACGCCCTGATGAGCGAGCTGCAGGCGCTCGAGTTCGGCGACCGCGACGTGTACTACTTCGGCGAGCTCATCCAGGACGGCCTCTTCGACATGCTCGACGCCGGGGGGCTGGCGGCCGCGAGCGCCACGTCGCTCGCGCTCACCGACGAGGGACAGGCGCGCCTCTTCGAGGACGTCGAGCGCTACGCCGAGGACGTGGTGCTCCGGCCGGCCGACGTCTCCAACCACCCGGGACTCATCGACCGGTTCGGGGTGATCGGCGTGAACAGCGCCATCGAGTTCGACGTCTACGGCAACGTCAACTCCACGCACGTCCGCGGCGAGCGCATGATAAACGGCGTCGGCGGCTCGGCCGACTTCAACCGGAACTCGCTGATCACGGTGTGTGCGCTCCCCTCGACGCTCGCCGACGGCGAGGTCTCGCGGGTCGTCCCGCAGACCTTCCACGTCGACCACACCGAACACGACGTCGACGTCTTCGTCACCGAGCAGGGCGTCGCCGACGTGCGCGGCCTATCGCCGGTCGAGCGCGCCGAGCTGATAATCGAGCGCTGCGCGCACCCCGCGTTCGCGCCCGAGCTGCGCTCGTACCTCGACGACGTCTGCGAGCGGGAGTACCACATCCCGCAGGACGTCGAGCGCGCCGCGGAGTGGTTCGAGTAGTCGGCAAAGGAAAGGAGTGCCGGCCGGCGCTACGTCGCCCGCGGCCTCACAGCAGTTCGAGGAAGATGAGCAGCCACCAGACGTAGCCGCCGGTGAGCGCGAGCGCGGTGAGCAGCTCCAGGGCGCTGACGTACGTTTCGCCGTGAGTCCGGCGGAACGCCTGCACCTTCTCCACTTGGTTCCACACCGGCATCAGCGGTTCCGGAACGACCTCGTCGAGGCCGCCGGCCTGCTGTGCGGACTCCTCGGCGATGGACTCGGGGGAGTCGTCGGCGCTCATTGGCTCGCCCCCGTGCTGAACGGCAGTTCGAGCCCGCGAGTCATCACCTTCTCGGCGACGAAGACGGCGGCGAACGCCGCGATGCCGACGAGCTTCGCGACGTTGCTCGGGTACGCCATGATGAGGACGCCGAGCGTCGCGAGCAGGGAGCGCGCGAGGAGCTTGCGTCCGGGTCGCATCTCGAACGGGTAGTTGAGCCCGTAGATGATCGCCACCGCGCCGAGCAGCACGAGCATCCCGACGGCGAGCGTGTCGAGCCCCGGCTCCATCGAGATCAGACCGGGGTTGTAGACGAACGCGACCGGGAGGACGAACAGCGGCGCGGCGATCCGGATCGCCGCGCCGCAGGTACGCCAGAAGTTCGCCTGCGCGATCCCGGCCGCGATCACCGCCGCCGTCGCCACTGGCGGCGTGATCCCCGCGAGGATGGCCGCGTAGAACATCGTGTAGTGGGCCGTGATCTCCGGGATGCCGAAGTCCGAGACGAAGGTCGGCACGATGAGGATTGCCACGATGACGTACGCGGCGACAGTCGGCATGCCGACGCCCATGAGGATGGCGACGGCCATCCCGAGCAGCACGGCGAACAGCAGCACGCCGCCGGAGATGTTGATGAGCAGCAGGGCGATCTTCGCCGGGATGCCGGTCGTGCTGAACAGGTTCACGACGCCGCTGATGACGATCAGGATGATCGCGATCGGCGCCAGGATGATGGCGCCGCGACGGATCCCGTGGACGGTGTTCTTCACCTGCGAGACGACCTCTTCGACCGGACCGGTGCCCGAGTTGTCCACGAACCGCTGGAGCGGCGGCATGAGCGTGCCGGTGATCATCATCGCGACGACGGTGTACAGCGCGGACGTCATCACCGTGTACTGGACGACGCCGAGCAGGTAGATGAGCAGCGCGAACGGGAGCCCGAACCGGATCGACTGGAACACCTTCTCCTCGGTGGAGAGCGTCTCGTCGAAGAACTCGGAGAACTCCATCTCCTGGTTGCTGGTGTCGGAGATGGCGAGGTAGTGAACCGCGATGGCGATGGACACGACCAGGATCGCGGCGGGCATGAGTCCGGCGACGACGATTGTGAGGTACGACACCCCGAGGTACGACGCCATCACGAACGCGGACGCGCCCATCACGGGCGGGAGCACCTGTCCGGACGTGGAGGCGACCGCCTCGATGGCGGCCGCGCGGTGGCCCTTCATCCCCGCCTCCTGCATCGTCGGAATGGTGAACGAACCCGTCATCGCCGCGTTGGCGGTGTACGAGCCGTTGATCGAGCCGATGACCGCCGAGGAGAGCACGGCGGTCTGGGCGATCCCGGACTCGATGTACCTCGCGGCCACGATGGCGACCCGCAGGATGAGGTCGAACGCGCCGTACGCGAACAGCAGCCCGGCGTACAGCAGAAACGGCGCGATCCACGAGGCCGTGATCTGCGTCAGGCTCCCGTAGAACCCGTACAGGTCGGTGACCGTCGCCTGCAGCAGCGTCGCCTGCGTCATCCCCGCGTGCCCCAGCACGCCGGGCACGTGATTCCCGTACACCGCGTACCCGAACACGACGAAGATGAGCCCGAGGAACACGTTCCCGAACTCGCGCCACGTGAGGTACATCAACGAGAGGATGACGAGGCGCGCGAGCATGTACTCGTGTTCGAGCGCGTACCCCTGTCGCTGGAGGTACACGTCCTCGAAGTTGATCGCGAAGAAGGCCGACGCGGTCATCAGCGACAGCGACGCGGCGATCAACACGGCGCCGTCGATCCAGTCGCCGTCCGCGATGGCGAGCCGCGTCTCGTTGAGCGCGTACACGGTCAGGATACCGCCGACGAACGCGGTGGCGAACTGCACCTGCGAGATCGCCTGGGTCTGCGCCCAGTAGAGGACGCCGGCCCAGAACAGCAGCGCCGCCGCCGTGACCGTGACGTCGAGTCCCCGCAGCAGTCCAGTCTCGGATTCGGGTTCCGTCGAGGCCGTTTCCGTGCTCATTGGCGCCAGCGTACGTTAGCGCGGCTGTTCGTTACTCCGGGCGTGGTTGGTCGTGTCATGGGTGGTGTCTGAGTAGTCGGTTACGCGTTCGATGATTTTAAATTATTGATCGGGACGCCCTGGAGGCGTGAGAGGAAAGCCGGTCTACCTGGCGTTCACTCGCTCCCGCCTTCCTCCAGGCTGTCGTCCCACGCGTCGTTCTCCTCGTAGTACTCCACCGCACCGCGGTGAACCGGGATGTCCTCGGTCGCGTAGGCGAGCATGTCCTCCGTGGACTCGTAGTCGTTGAACTGCGATTCGCCCTCGTTGACCACGTCGTTGTGTTCGTCGACGACGCGGCACAGTTCGTAGACTGCGTCGGGGTTCGCGTCGGGGTTGAACGTGTAGTTCACTTGCAGGTCCCAGGTGAACACTTCGTCGGTGCCGATGTCGGTGTCCGCGATCGGCCAGTCGTCGTACGCGATGGTGCTGCTGCCGGCGCCAGCGTACATCTCGGCGGACTCGCGGAGCGCGTCTGTCGGCTCGACGTAGTGGATGTCGACGCGAGAGGCGATCTCCTGGACGAACCCGGTGTACCGCTCACCGGGGGTTCCGTACGCGATGGAGGCGTCGATGTTGCCCTCCTCCATCGCACCGGGCGCGTCGCCGACGCCCATGTTCTGGATGCTCATCTCCTCGTACACGTCCGCCGTCGGGTCCTGCGACCAGACGTCGAGCGTCGTCGCGCGCGTGGAGTACCCCGGCTCGGCGGGATAGACGTTCGCCCCGGCGAGGTCGTCGAACGTCTCGATGTCCGTGTCGTCGCGGGCGACGATGTATATCGAGTAGGGGAACGCGGCGAACCCGTACTGCGGGATGCGGTCGACGGGCTCCTCTTCGAAGTCTCCCCGCTCGTCGAGCGCCTTCGACAGCGAGTTGTTGTCGGTGATGCCCGCGTTGAACTGGTCGTTCGCCATCCGCCGGATCGTCCCGATGAATCCCGGGCTCTCGACCGTCGAGTACTCCAGCGAGTCGCTCTCCTCGCTCACCGCGCGCTCGACGGCCAGCCCGACGTCTTGGGTGCCGCCCGCGGACGTCCCGACGCGCAGCGACAGGTCTCCACTGCCGCCGTCGCCGCCGTCGTCGCCGTCGGACCCGTCGTCGCCGTCGCCGCCGTCGTCTCCGTCGCCGCCGTCGTCTCCGTCGCCGCCGTCACCGCCGCCGGAACAGCCCGCGAGTCCGGTGATGCCTACTGCGCCAGTGCCGTACAGGAACTTTCGTCGGTTGACCGAATCGTCTACCATACTCAACCGTGATATTTCGGTCGATCATTAACAATGTATCTGTTTGTTTCAGTTCACACGGAGAGAATACTCCAATTCGTGAAACCCCGGGGACACGTTCCGGTGGCGCCGTCCGCGGCTGTGCTCACCGGGTCACGAGCGCGTCGACGGCGCCGATCGACTCGACGACCGCCCGCACCTCGTCGCCGGGGTCGATGGGCGCCGCGCCGGGCGTCCCCGTGCTGAACAGGTCGCCGGGCTCCAGCGTCATCACGTCGGAGTGGAACGAGACGATCTCCGCCGGCGGGAACAGCATGTTCCGGATCTCGTTTTCGGCCCGCACCTCGCCGTTGACCTCCGTCCGCACCGAGAGCCCCTCGAGGTCGAGCGGCTCCTCCGGCACCGCGAGCGCGGCGCCGGGCACGAGGAACGTGTCGTAGCTCTTCGCCCGCGTGAGAAAGCGCGGGTTCCGCTGGAGGACGTCCTCGGCCGTCATGTCGATCACGGGGAGGTAGCCCGCGACCACGCTCTCGACGTCGGCCGTCCCGACGTTCCGGCACGTCCGGCCCATCACGACCGCCAGCTCCGCCTCGGCGGTCACCCGCTCGCTCTGCGACTCCGGGGGCAGGCGGATCGGGCCGCCCGGGCCCGTCAGGACCGACGGCGGCTTCATGAAGCTCGCCGGTTCCTCCGGGCGCCGCTCGTCGAGGTCGCCGGCGTGCTCCTCGTAGTTCAGCCCGATCCCCCACAGCTTCCCGAACGACTCCAGGGGCGCGCCGAAGGACAGGTCGGCGGCCGGGACGGGGTCGGCGGTCGCGTCGGCGACGTCGCCGAGGTCGCCGGCCGCCGCGCGCGGTAGCGCCTCTCGGACGCTCCCCAGGTCGGGCTCGACGGCGCCGAGGGGGACGTACCCCCGGTCGTCGCCGAGCAGCGGGTCGCCGGTCGCGGTGCGCGCGAGGTACTTCATCGCGTGTTCGCTCCGTTCGTCGCCGTCGCGTTCGCTCCGCTCATCTCACTCCTCGCGGTCCGTCCAGAAGTCGAACGAGCGCCCGGGCGCGAACACGTCGAGACCGACCGCGCGCTCGTCGCCCGTGTTCTCGACGCGGTGGGGCTCGTTGGACTCCAAGAGGACGGAGTCGTGCTTCTGGAGGGTGACCTCGTCGTCCTCGGTCGCGACCGTGAGCTCGCCCTCCAGGCAGAGACACACCTGCTCGTTCTCGTGGTCGTGCATCGGCGAGCTGTGGCCCGGCGGCTTCTCGAACCACTCGAAGGAGAACTGGTCGCTGCCCGCCATCGACACGCGCCGCCAGCCCTCCTCGGGCTCGTACGTCTCGGCCTCGTCGAACGCGACCGGCTTCATAGGTTCGCCCCGGTGGCCCCGCCGTCGATCACGACCGACTGCCCGTTGATGAACCCGGACTTCGGCGACGAGAGGAACGCCACGGTGTTGCCGAGCTCCATCGGATCGCCGATGCGGTCGAGCGGGTTCCCCGCCCAGTCGTCGAGGCCCTCGTCGTAGGAGTCGTAGTCGCCGCGCTCGACGGCGGCCTCGACGAGGTCTCGGATCCGGCTCGTCTCGTGGGGGCCCGGCAGGACGGCGTTCGAGCGCACCTCCGGCGCGAACTCCTTCGAGAGGGTCTTCTCCAGCCCGATGACGCCCATCCGGACGGAGTTCGACAGCACGAGGCTGTCGATGGCCTCCTTCACGCTGCGGGAGGTGATGTTGACGATGGTGCCGCCGTCGCCCTCCTTCAGGTGCGGATACGACTCGCGCGCCAGCCGGACGACGCTCATCACGAGCAGGTCGTAGGCGTGCTGCCAGTCCTCGTCGTCGGTGTCGAGGAAGGCGCCCGAGGGCGGGCCGCCCGCGCTCGTCACGAGGTGGTCGATCGTGCCGAACTCGTCGACGGTCGCCTCCACGAGGGCCGCGACCTCGTCGGCGTCGGTCAGGTCGGCGGGCTGTGCGACGACGTCGCCGGTCGCCACTTCCTCCACCTCCTCTTTCGCGGCCGCCAGCCGCTCCTCGTCGCGGCCGTTGATGACGACGTTCGCGCCCTCGCGGGCCAGCGCCTTCGCCGATGCCTTTCCGAGTCCGCTGGACGACGCCGTGACGAGCGCCGCGTCCCCGTCGATCTGTAGGTCCATGTCTCACCCATCCGGAGTGTGGCGTGAAAACGTTTCCCTAGAGGCAAGTCGACGGCTCCGACCGGCCGCCCGTCGCCGTCAGTCCGACGCCGCCTCGAACCCCGCCGTCCCGTCCTCGAACGCGACCGTCTCGCGGCCGACCACGCTCGCCGCCTCGGGGAGGTCGTCGACCACGGCGTCGGAGACGCGCATCTCCCCGAGGTCCTGGGTGTTCCGGATCCAGACGATACGGGCCGTCTCGGGGTCGTAGCCGCCGAGCGCCGCCAGCGCGGTCCGGAGCGCGAACTCGTCGTCGGGCGCCACCACGGGGAGCTTCGACTTCGCGAGCGACCCGCTCGTGAGCGCGTTCGCGTACGTCTTTTTCAGGTCCAACTGGTCGACCGCGCTCTTCCGGGTGAGGTCGGCGAGCCCGATCCCGTTGCCGTTCCCCTTCGTCGCCTCGGTGAGTCCCCGGACGTAGACGAGGTCGACGTCCGGGGTCTCGGGGTCGGGCGCGTTGAGGACGCGGTAGCGCCCGATGACGTTCGTGTCCATCCCGGCGCCCGAGATCTCCTTGCCGATCTCGTCGACGACGAGGAGGTCGACGTCGTCGACCGGCAGCGTCGGCATCTCGTCGTACGCGCGCTCCAACAGCTCCGGCTCGCGGTCGAGGAACGAGCCCGCGGGGACGGCCTCCAGGTGACCGATCTCCTCCTCGAAGTTCTCGACGAGCGCGATCCCGCCGACTATCGGCGTCTCCCGCTCGATGACGTCGAGCGCGGCCGTCAGCGTCTCGACGTACCCCTCGGCGATCGCCGTCGAGTGGAACGACTTCGCGCCGCGCTGCTTGCCGAGGCCGACGACGGTCATTTTCGCGAGCCCGCTCTCGACCGGCCCGGTGAAGTTGGTGTGGGCCTTCACGCGGTTGATGACGAGCACGGCGTCGGCCGCGAGCGCCGCCTCCGAGAAGTACACCGGGCAGTCGGCGTCTCCCACCGCGACCGTCGCCAGCCGTTCGGCCGCCATGCGCGCGTCGATCGGCGCGCCGATCGTCTCCTCGGTGATTCCGAGCGCCTCCAGCACCTCGCGCTGTCCCTCCGGGGTCGCGCCGCCGTGGCTCCCCATCGCCGGGACCACCACGGGGTCGAAGCCGCGCTCGGCGAGCCGGGCGACGACCGCCGCCGCGACCTCGTCGATCCGGTCGATCCCGCGGCTGCCGACCCCGACGGCCACGGTCGCGCCCGCGGGAAGCGCGTCGAGGTCGAGCGCGTCGAGTTCGGTGCGAGCCGCTCCGACGGGGTCGTCGAGGCGCTCCGTCTCCGGGTCGTACCGCACCCGCGCGAACCCCGGGAGCGGCTGCGGGTCGATGAGCCCGTCGACGTCGCGTCGGTCGGGGAACTCCATGTGGAGGCCCTCGCGCCGCCGGTACAAAAGCTGCGGGTGAGTGGTCACGACCCCGCGTTGACAGTGTTGCCGATACAGCGGGCTACTTGTACCCGTGTGACGCCGCTGCACGCATGCAGATAACCGAAGTCGAGTCGTTCCCGATCAAGCTGCCGCTGGAGTCGCCCGTCTCCTTCTCCAACCGGACGCTCACCTACCGGGACCACGCGATCACGTACGTGCGAACGGACACCGGTCACGAGGGGGTGGGCTACTCGTTGGGGTACGAGGGGGCCGGCCTCATCGCCGACGCGGTCGAGTCGCTGCTGGAGCCGCTGCTCGTCGGCGAGGACCCCCGCGACACGGAGCGCCTGTGGCACGCGATGTACGACGGCAACGTCCAGATCGGCCGGACCGGCCTCTTGCTGCGCGCCATCTCGACGGTCGACATCGCGCTCTGGGACGTGAAGGCGAAGGCCGCGGAGATGCCCCTCCACAAGCTGCTCGGCGGCCACTCCGAGTCGGTGCCCTCGTACGCCAGCGGCGGCTACTACCGCGACGACAAGGGCCACGAGGCGCTCCGCGGCGAGATGCGACGCTACCTCGACGAGGGCCACGACGTCGTGAAGATGAAGGTCGGTCGCCTGTCGGCCGCGGAGGAGGCCGAGCGCGTCGCCGCGGTGCGCGACGAGATCGGCGACGAGCGCACCCTGCTCCTCGACGCCAACGGCGTCTGGGGGTCCAGCACGGAGGCGCTCCGCAACTGTCGGGCGTTCGAGCCCTACGACCCGTACTTCATCGAGGAGCCGGTGATGATCGACCGCGTCGACACGATGGCCGCGGTGAACGACGGGATCGACTACCCCGTCGCCACCGGCGAGCTGGAGGGGACCCGGCACAGCTTCGCCCGGCTCGTCGACTCCGGCGCGGCGACGATCCTCCAGCCCGACGTCACCGTCTGCGGCGGGGTTACGGAGTGGCTGAAGATCGCCCACTACGCGTCGGCGTACGACGTGCCGATCGCGCCCCACTACAACTGGAACATCCACGCCTCCCTGCTCGGCGCCATCGAGAACGGCCTGTGGGTGGAGTACTTCTACCGGGACATGGACGTGAAGGCGTTCGACGACGTCGTCGCCGATCCCGTAAAACCGGGAGACGACGGGACGATCGAACTGCCCGACCGCCCGGGCCACGGAGTCCCGCTCGACGAGGACGCACTGCAGCGATTCAGAGACGACTGACCACGACACACCGTTCAGACACATGCGAGACTACTCAGACCAGATCGACACCCGCGACCCGGACCGAGACGTACAGATCACCGGCCTCGACGCCTGCGTCGTCGAGGGGAACTTCGAGTGGAACCTGATCAAGGTGGAGACGGACGCCGGCGTCACCGGCATCGGCGAGGCGTACCGCGGCGGCGGCGTCCCGGAGCTCGTCGAGTACACGAACCGGTTCCTCGTCGGCGAGAACCCGCTCGACGTCGAGCGGCTCGTCCGGTACATCTTCCAGGAGATGTCGGGCCACGGCGGCACGACCGGGAAGGTCGTCACCGCGGCCTCCGGCATCGAGATCGCGCTGTTGGACGCCGCCGGGAAGATCCTCGGGCTCCCCGTCTACCAGCTGCTCGGATCGAAGTACCGCGACGAGGTCCGGCTCTACTGCGACTGCCACGCCGGCGAGGCGTACGCGGTCGAGGACGGCGCGACCGCCTACGCCGACGCCGAGGCGTACTCTCCCGAGGCGTACGCCGCCGAGGCCGCCCGCGTCACCGACATGGGCTTTTCCGCGCTGAAGTTCGACCTCGACCTGCCGGCCGACAACGAGAACGACCCGTACAACGGGCGCCTGACGAACGCGGCGATCAGGGAGAAGCGGGAGATCGTCGCGGCCGTGCGCGAGGAGATCGGCTACGACGTCGACCTCGCGTTCGACTGCCACTGGGACTACTCCGTCGAGAGCGCGAAGCGGCTCGCTCACGAGCTAGAGGAGTTCGACCTGATGTGGTTGGAGGACCTGATCCCGCCGGAGAACATGGAGGCGCAGAAGGAGGTGACGAGGGCGACGCGGACCCCGGTCGCGACCGGCGAGAACCGCTTCCGCGTGTTCGAGCTGTCGGACCTCATCTACGAACACGGCGTCGACGTCGTCACGCCCGACCCGGCGACGGTCGGCGGGCTCACGGAGACGATGCGGATCGCCGACCGCGCCGAGGAGAACTACATGCCGATGTCCCCGCACAACGTGTGTAGCCCGGTGGGGACGATGGCCTGCGTCCACCTCGGCGCCGCCACCCCGAACTTCGACCTGCTGGAGTACCACGCCCTGGAGGTCGACTGGTGGGACGACCTGCTCGTCCGCGACGAGCCGCTGATCGACGAGGGCCGCATCGCGGTGCCGGAGGCGCCCGGTCTCGGGATCGAACTCGACGACGACGTCGTCGAGGAGCACCTGCTCGACGGGACGACCGGGTTCTGAGGCGCTCGGCGCCCGACACGCCACGCGGTCTCGGGCCCACGCCTCGCCTCCGGAGGCCGGCAATGTCACGGTTATTTATTCGTCCGTTCGTACGATCGGGTATGCTCGATTACTTCGACATGGAGTCGACCCTGTCCCAGGAGGAGCGACTGCTCGTCGACTCCGCCCGATCGTTCATCGACGGCGAGGTCGACGACATCGGCCAACACTGGATCGACGGCACGTTCCCCACGGAGCTCATCCCGAAGATGGGCGAGATGGGCTTTTACGCGCCGAACCTCGAGGGGTACGGCCTTCCCGGCGTCAGCGAGACGGCGTACGGCCTGCTGATGCGCGAGCTGGAGGCGTGCGACTCCGGGCTCCGCTCGATGGCGAGCGTGCAGGGCGCGCTCGTGATGTACCCGATCCACGCGTTCGGGAGCGACGCACAGAAGGAGGAGTGGCTGCCGAAGCTCGGGGCCGGCGAGGCCGTCGGCTGCTTCGGACTCACGGAGCCGGAGCACGGGTCGAACCCCTCCGCGATGGAGACGCGCGCGGAGGCCGACGGCGACGGGTACGTGCTGAACGGCTCGAAGACGTGGATCACGAACTCCCCCATCTCGGACGTCGCCGTCGTCTGGGCGAAGGACCACACCGAGGACGACACCCCGGTCCGCGGGTTCCTCGTCGAGACCGACCGCGACGGGGTCACGACGAACAAGATCGACGAGAAGCTCAGCCTGCGCGCGTCGATCACGGGCGAGATCAGCCTCCAGGACGTGCACGTCCCGGCCGAGAACGTCCTCCCCGGCGTCACGGGGATGAAGGGGCCGCTGTCGTGTCTGACCCAGGCGCGCTACGGCATCGCGTGGGGCGCGGTGGGGGCGGCGCAGGACTGCTTCGAGGTCGCCCGCGAGTACGCCACCGACCGCGAACAGTTCGGCAAGCCGATCGGCGGCTTCCAGATGCAACAGGCGAAGCTCGCGGAGATGGCGACGCAGATCACGCTCGCGCAGCTACTCGCCCACCGCCTCGCGGACCTGAAGGAGGCGGGCGAGATGCGCCCGCAACACGTCTCGATGGCCAAGCGAAACAACGTCCGCACGGCCCGCGACCAGTCGCGGATCGCCCGCGAGATGCTCGGTGGCAACGGGATCACCGCCGACTACTCGCCGATGCGGCACATGACGAACATGGAGACCGTGTACACCTACGAGGGGACCCACGACATCCACACGCTGATCCTCGGCGAGGACCTCACCGGGATCCCGGCGTACCAGTAGCGCCGCCGGCCTCCCCTCGTCCGTCGGGACCCCCCGTCAGGCGACCTGATTCTTCAGCCCGTCGTACTCGCCGGTCTCCGCGACCCGTTCGAGGTTCTCGACGAGGATGTCGGCGCACCGCTCCCAGTACTTCGGCGTGTGGCCCGCGACGTGGGGCGTCACGAAGACGTTCTCGAACCCCCACAGGTCGTGGTCGCTCGGGAGCGGCTCCGGGTCGGTGACGTCGAGCGCGGCCCCGTGGAGCGCGTTCGCCCGCAGTGCGTCCACCAGCGCGGGCGTGTCGATCACGCCGCCGCGCGCGACGTTGACGACGACCGCGTCCGTCGGCAGCGCGTCGAGCTCGCTCTCGCCGATCAGCCCCTCGGTCGTCTCGGTGAGGGGGCACGCGAGGACGAGCACGTCCGTCCTCGGCAGCGCGTCCGGGAGGCCGTCGTAGCCGATCACCTCGTCGGTGGGGCCGCCCTTCGCGACGGTGTGTCGGACCCCGATCGTGTCGACGTCGAACCCCCGGAACCGCTCGACGACGGCCTCGCCGATGGAGCCGAGCCCGACGACGGTCACGGTGCTGCCGGCGAGCTCGGTGAACGACTGGAAGCGGCGCCACTCCCGGCGCCGCTGGCGGCGGCGCCCCTCGTCGAGCCGCCGCGCGAACGTGAGCACCCAGCCGAGCACGTGCTCGGCGATGCCGGGGCCGTGGACCCCGGAGGCGTTCGTCACCGCGACGCCGCGTTCGGCGAGCGCGTCCAGCGGGAGGTGGTCGACGCCGGCGGCGTTGCACGCGAACAGCCGCAGGTCCTCGGCGGCTCTCACCTCCTCGGCATCGACGTACTTCCCCGCGACGACCGTCGCCTCCCGCAGGTAGCGACGGTGTTCGTCGGGGGTCGTCGCGAGGCGGACGTCACGGTCCGGGAGCCGTCGGTCGAGTATCTCCGCGTAGTCTGCCGCCGGGATCCCGTGCGCGTCGTGGTCGAGCACCGCGACGTCGATGGTGGACATGGTCGACGCCTCGCGGTCGGCCGACAAAGTACCCGGGGGTGGCAGTGGTCGGCGAGTCCGTGCGTGACGCGGAGCCGCGCTACTCTCCCATCCGAATCGGCGGCGACGCGCTCATCAGCAGGAGACAGGCGATCCCGACGCCGGCGCCGAGGAGGCCGGTGCCGACGCCGACCGCTCGGACCGCCGCCTCGAATCCCAGCGGGCGCGTCGCGACCGCGATGGCGGCGCCCATGAGGATCGGCGTCGCCGTCGCCGCCGCGCGCCCGCTCCCCTCGCCGAGGCTGACGAGCCCGCCTCGCAGCGCCGCCGGCGGGAGCGCGGTGATGACGCTCCGGTAGATGGAGAGGACGAGCCCGAACCCGGCCCCCATGAACACGACGCCCACGGCGGCGACCGCGAGCGACCGGGAGAGGAAGGCGAGCGAGATCCCGGCGCCCATCGACAGGTTCGTCGCGACGAGCGGGTAGAGTCGGTCGTCGAAGGCGTCGGCGACGCGGCCGGCCTGCGTCGCCGCGAGCGCATACGTGAGGCTGGCGAGCGCCGCGAGGATCCCCGCTTCCGCGGGGGTGTAGCCGAGGACGTCGACGACGAGGATCGAGTTGTAGGTGAGGAAGCCGAACCACGCGAGGTTCGCGCTCCCGCGAGCGACGACCATCGTCCACGCGCGGCGGTGCGCCACGAGCGCGCGCATGTCGCCGAGCTGCTCCCGGACCCCCGCCTCCGACCCCTCGTCGGCCGTCTCGTCGAGCGGCTCCTCGAAGCGAACGTAGACGATCGCCGCGATCGGGAACGCGACGGCGTACAGCAGGAACGGATACTGCCACGCGACGCCGACGAGGACGCCCGCGACCAGCGGAAACGCCGTCTGCGAGAGGCCGGAGCCGGTGAATCGGAGCCCCTGGGCGGTCGCCTCTCTCGTGCCCGCGTACAGGTCGCCGAGGCTCGTGATGATGATCGGCGTGAGCGCGGCGAACCCAATCCCCTGGAGCGCGCGCAGCGCGAGCGCCGCGCCGAACGAGGAGACGAACGCGATGGCGGTGCCCGTGAGCCCGAACCAGACCAGTCCGAAGATGAGCACCGGTCGCCGCCCGTATCGGTCAGAGACCACGCCGGCGATCGGGATGACGACGATGGAGGGCGCGGTGAACGCCGACATCATCAGGCCGACGTTCGCCGTCGTCGCGCCGAGCGGCTCGACGAGCGACCCCAGTACCGGCGAGAGGAGCGCGGTGCCGAGCGGCGGGAGGACGTTGATGAGAAGCAGCAGCTGGAAGGGGCGCTCCCGCACGATGTCGGCGTCGGCTCCCGCTATCGACGAGGGCGATACCACGCCCGCTCGGACACGGCCGTCCGAATTAAACCTACGTGTTACCACAGTCTACGCGGTACCGAGAGCGACGGGGGCCGATGTACCACCGTTCGACGAAATCGAACGCTTATGTGGATGGAGCGACGAGCGTCGAGCATGCCCAACTCACCGATCGACGCCGAGAACGGGACCGAAGCCGACTCGGTTCGGACCGCGGAGACGCTGTTCGACGTGGTGCAACGGCTCGTCGCCGACGACGGCGCGTCGCTGGCGGAGCTGGCGGCCGAGCTCGACTACGCGAAGAGCACGGTCCACCGACACCTGCACACCTTGGAGGAGCTCGGCTACGTCGTCCGGCGCGGCGACGGCTACCACGTCGGGCTCCGGTTCCTCGAGATCGGCGTCACCGCGCGCGGCAGCTACCGCGGCTACGACCTGGTCCGCGAGAAGGTCGAGGAGATCGCCGAGGTCACCGGGGAGCGCGCGCAGTTCTTCGTCGAAGAGCACGGGAAGGCGGTGTACCTCGCCCGGGCCGTCGGCGACAGAGCGGTCCGCACGGACCCCGGGATCGGCAGTCGCATCCCGCTGTACGCGGCCTCGGCAGGGAAGGCCATCCTCGCCGAGCTGTCCGATCCGGAGCTGTCCGACATGTTCGAACGCATGTCGTTCGAGCCGGTGACGGCGCACACGATCACCGACCCGGACGAGCTCCGCGCCGAGATCGAGGCCGGCCGAGAGCGGGGGTACTACTTCAACAGGGAGGAGTCGCTGCTCGGGACCCACGCCGTCGGCGTCGCGATCTGCGGCCCCGACGGCGACGTTATCGGCGGGCTCAGCGTCACTGGCCCGTCTCATCGCCTCGACGGAGAGCGGCTCGAGTCCGAACTCCCGAAGCTGTTGCTCGGCGCGGCGAACGAACTCGAGCTCAACATCGCACACTCGTAGCCACCCTCGTGTCGCCGCCGTCGCCCTCACGCATTCGAGCACTTCGAACGCGATTGAGCCGAACGTATCGCTCTCCCGGTAACGCGAGGTGTCCCCGTCTCCGTCACCGCGAGTACATAACAGCGGTACTGCTGTTATTTTATCCCGGCAGAAACGGACACGTCATCGACGGCGCCCGATATCCCCGTCCGAGATCGAGTGACGCGCATCGGTGTGCTCAGGAATCTTGGTCGGTTCTAGAACGTTTCGAGATCGAACACCGTCTGCGATACTCTCGGATTTCATATGGTTTTTGAGTACACGCATCCGTCGGAGTTCGGTGACGCTCCAGTCGAGGGGTGTTCCGGCAGAGCGGGGAACGTTCCGGCAGGAGACCGGCTCTCGGCCCCGTTCGAACGCGTTCCCTCACCCGTCTATGGCCGCACTCCCGTTCGCGACCTCTCCGACGAACCGCAGTAAACTCCGTTGGCTCGTCGAAATCCACGGAACGTCGACCGCTAGACGCCGCCGAGAGGAGGGATCGGACGTGGGGTCTCTCACACGTCGTCGGTCGACTGCCATCGCGTCCACCCCCTCTCCTGCGCGTCCGTGTCTTCCGAACGGAAACGTGTCACTTCGACAGTTATGTTTGGATACGTAACTGTATTCCGTTCTGGTACCACGTCGCGCTCACTGAGGTGTCGCCGCCGTCCGCCGACGCTCCCTGACCGACAGCCACACCGCGCTGCAGAAGGCGAGGCCGACGGCGACGGTCGTGACCGAGAAGGCGATTCGGTAGCCGAGCTCGGTGTAGACGACGGCGCCCGAGACGACGTCGCCGGTCCGGTACCCGTCGAGGACGACCCCCATGGCCGTCGGGAGGACCGCGCCGCCGAAGAACCCGGCCCCGTTCACCGTCGCGGTGGCGACGCCGCTCGCGCTCGGCGGGTACTGCTCTTTGATGATCGGCAGCGCGAGCATGACGAACCCGAGGCTGAAGCCGATCAGGAAGAACATCCCGCCGACGACCGCCAGCGGCGGATCGCCGAAGACCGGGACGATCGCGAGCACGAGGGTGAACAGACCGAGCCCGGCTATCATCGGACCGAGACGCCGGCCGAGACGGTCGGAGACGCGTCCCATCGCGGGCGCGCCGAGCAGCATGCCGACCGCCCCGACGAGCGCGAACCACGACGCGGTCGTCACGTCGACCCCGTACACGACGACGAGGTACGGGACGCCCCACAGGCCGATCACCGTGAGGATAGAGCCCATCGCCGAGAAGAACACGACCGACAGTAGCCACTGGTCGACGTCGGACAGCAGCGCCCGCAGGTGGCCGGCGGTCTCGCGGAGCGTCGTCGACGGCTGGTCCGGAACGTTCTCGATGGAGTCGAGGCCGGCGTCCCGGGGCGAGCGTCGCACGAGCGCGAAGACGACACCGGCCGCGAGAAACCCCGTCGCGGCGAGCGCGAGCACCGTCGGCCGCCACCCCACGCGGTCGATGGCGACGGCCAGCGGAACCGTCGCGAAGATCGCGCCGAGCCCGGCGATCCCGGTCGTCAGACCGGTCATCGTCGCGAATTCGGAGGTCCGGAACCAGCTCGCGCAAAAGCGGAGCGTGGCGATGAAGATCACGCCGCTGCCGAGCCCGATCACGGCCCGTGCGAGGAACGCCGTGAGATAGCTCCCGCTGAGCGTGAAGCCGATCGCGCCGGCGCTGAGCACGAGCGCCCCCGCGGCGCCGACGTACCGGGCGCCGTACCGATCGGAGAGAACGCCCGTGGGGATCTGCACGACCGCGTAGATGATGAAAAAGGAGGCGTGTAGCGTCCCAAGCTGCGCCGCGGTGACGCCGAAGGCGTCGATCAGCTGTTCGGACAGCACGGCCGTCGAGAGGCGGTGGACGTTAACGAGCAGGAAGACGACCGCCAGCGATCCCCACCCGAGCCAGCGTCGCTTCGTCGGGTCGCCGAGGAGACTCATGGCTGACCCGTCTCGGGCCCCCACCTAAAAGGGTGACACGTTCACGTTCGGGCCGTCGGTCCTCGCCGAGGACCGGGGCCGCTCAGGCGGTCTCCATCTCCCGCTCGAGCTCGCGGAGCCGCTCGACGCGCTTCTCGGTCGACGGGTGCGTCGACGCGAGCTTCCCGATGAACCCCGACTTGATCGGAATGATGAAGAAGGCGTTCATCTCCGCCTCCTGACGGAGGTCCTCCTTCGGCACGCGGTCCATCCGGCCGTCTATCGTCATCAGCGCGGACGCGAGCGCGCCGGGCTTGCCCGTGATGAGCGCCGCGCCGCGGTCGGCGGTGTACTCGCGGTACCGCGAGAGCGCGCGGATCAGCAGGAACGAGACGATCCACACGAGGATCGACACGAGGATGGCGACGATGACGGGGGCGCCCTGGCGGTTGTCGCCGCTGAACAGCCACCCCCACCGGACGATGAAGAAGGCGATAGTCGAGAGGAAGGAGGCGATCGTCATCACCATCACGTCGCGGTTCTTCACGTGTGCGAGCTCGTGGGCGAGCACGCCGTCGAGCTCGTCGCTGTCCAGCGACCGGAGCAGCCCGGTCGTCACCGCGACGGTGGCGTTCTTCCTGTTCCGGCCGGTCGCGAACGCGTTCGGCACCTGCGTGTCGGCGACGGCGACCGTCGGCTTCGGGAGGTCGGCCTGCTGGCTCAGGCGCTCGATCCGCCGGTGGAGGTCCGGGTACTCGTCGGCGTCCACCTCGCGTGCGCCCATGCTCCGCAGGGCGAGCTTGTCGCTGAAGAAGTACTGGGCGACCGAGAACCCGCCGAGCATGATCAGCGGGAACAGGAAGTCGCCGAAGTACACGGTCAGCGCACCGACGAACACGACGTAGAGGGCGAAGAGGAGGAACATCGTGAACGCCATCCGTCCACGGAGTCCCCAGTCGGTCTTCCATTCCATATCCGGGGTTTACCGTTCGTGGGATTAAAGGCTGCCGGGGTTCGGGAGGGCCCGCTGCGCCCGCGGGACCGCCCGACGGGGCCGCCTCGGTCGCCCGCGGCCGGTGACGGTGCGCTTTTGCCCCGCGACGGCGACCCCCACGCATGGAGACCGTCCTCGTCACCGGCGGCCGCGGCGCCTCCGGGCGCTGGGTCGTCGACCGACTCGCCGGCGACTACGAGGTCGTCGTCGTCGACTACGATCACCCGGGCCTCGACGTCGCCCCGGCCCCCCACCTCTCGTTCCGCGCGGCGGACCTCGCCGACCGCGGCGCGGCGCTCGACGTCGTCCACGCGGTCGACCCCGACGCCGTCGTCCACTGGGCGGCGATCCCGGTCGCGGGCACCCACCCCGACGGGCGCGTGTTCGAGACGAACGTCCGCGCCGCGAAGAACGTCCTCGACGCCGCCGGCCGCGCCGACGCCCGGATCGTGCAGGCGTCAAGCGACGGCGCGTACGGCTTCTTCTTCGCGGAGCCGACGCCGCTCCCCGACGAACTGCCGGTCACCGAGGACCACCCGCTCCGACCGGAGGACCCGTACGGGCTCTCGAAGGTGACGGCGGAGGCGACCGCCGGTGCGGTCGCGCGCCGCGAGGGGGTGTCCGCGGTGTCGATCCGCCCCTCGTGGATCCAGTACCCCGGCGACTACCCGTGCCGGAGCGACGGCTACGTCGACGACCTGGACGCCGGCGCCGGCAACTTCTGGTCGTACGTCGACGCCCGCGACGTCGCCGACCTCGTCGCCGCCGCGCTCGACGTGGCCGGGGAATCGAACGCTGCCGTTCCCCCGGGAACGCACGAGGCCGTCAACTGCGTCGCCGCCGACAACGCGCTCGGCCGGCCCCTACTCGACCTCCTGCGCGAGTCGTACGGCGCGGTCCCCGACGACTGCGGGGTCGCGGAGGGCGACGACCGCGGCGCCTACGCGGTCGCGAAGGCCGAGCGGCTGTTCGGGTGGAAGCCGAGCCGGTCGTGGCGCGCGGCGGCCGACGAGGACGTCCCTGAGCCGACGCTGTTTGAGTAGACCGCGAGGAAAGCCCCTTATAAAACAGTGCGGTGGCGCGCGCCTCCGAGCGGTCGCCGACGGCGACCGCGAGGTGCGCGTGCGAGGGACGCCGCGAGCGCTTGTAAGCGCGAGCGGCGAGGCTGGGGAGGCGTGAGGTGCGATTGCTGTGCGGCCGGGGCTTTGGAGGTGTTCACCGTCGATGCGTTGGTAACCATTTATAAGCGAACGGCTGCAAATTCTGAGCAGCCCGCCCCACTGTTAAAAGCCATTTATAAACGAGCGACAGAACGTTCCCAGTCCTAAATCGACAGGATCGCGTTGACGAGCGTTCGGGTCGCGATCGCCGTCGCCGCCCCGAGCCACGTCAGGAGGACGAAGTGGATGTACCCATTCGCGGGGTTGCCGCCGTCGATCCGCCGGATCATCTGCGAGGAGAGCGCGGCGTTGAAGAGGACGACCGTCAACAGGAGGTACTCGATCAGCGGGATGTCGTACGCGCCGGGGTAGACGATCTGGCCGATGTCCATCTGGTCGAGCTCGAAGTCCGCCGTGAGGTCGGCTAAGATCGCGACGATCTCCAGTCCGATGAAGAAGGCGAACGTCGCCGCCGCCGTGATCCCGTACAGCAGCCCGATGAACGTCACCGCCGCCTGCCGGCGCTGCTCGCGCAGCTGGTTCACGGCGTTCATGTTCTTCGAGATCAGCTCGCCGAGCATCTTCGGGTCCCCGCCCATCCGCCGACCGACGAGGTACATCTCGGAGAACTTCTGGACGAGGTACGACCGCGTGTCGTACGTGAACCGCTCCCACGCGCCCTCGGTGCTGATCCGCATGTTGAGTCGACGGTAGAGCCGCTCGATCGCGGGCGAGAGCGCCCCGAAGTTCTTCTCGCGCAGCGTGGTCAACACGTCCGTCGTCGTCGACTGCTTGGCGCTCTCGGTCGCGCCGAGCGCGCGAACGAACGAGGGGAACTCGCCGTCCCGGGCCGTGATCTGCTGTTCTTCCTTCCGGAGAATGACCCCGGTGACGAAAAGCGGCGAGATGGGGACGGCGAGGTACAGCGGGAGCCGGACGTCGTCGAGGAACCAGAGCAGTCCGGGGAGCCCGGGCCCGTACCCGAACATCCCGGCGGCCGTGATCCCGATGAGCAGGAAGGAGAGCCCGCCGCCGACCCCCAGCGACGCCCACAGCCGCAGGTCTCCGGGCGCGCGCTCGTCCGGGTGGAACCAGATCGGGTCGTACGGCGACGTCGCCCGGATCATCGCGTAGAAGCCGAGCTGGACGAAGACGAAGAGCACGATGACGGCCGCGACGGTCGCGGTCGGGTCGTTTCCGGTCAGGATCGGGAGCACGATGGCGAACACCAGCGCGAACGTCATCGAGAGGATCATCGACATGTACAGGTCCTTCATCACCTCCAGGTTCGCCAGCGAGGACTCGTACAGCGTCTCGTACTTGGCGAGCATCACGTCCTGCTCGGAGACGAGGAACTCCTCTAACGACTGGCCCGCGCCCATCGTGTAGCCGAGCCGGTCGAAGAAGTCGGCCATCGCGTCCGAGGGAACCTCCTCGGCCCGCCGCCGACACGCGTCGTCGAGGCTCTGGTTCCAGGTGTCGACGAGGTGGACCACCCGCCGGATCTCCTCGGCCGCGACGCCGTACTCCTCTTCCCGGGCCAGCGTCCGGAACACCTCCATGCGGTCGATGTTCGTCGTCGACAGCACGGTCATGTGCGTCATCACGAGGTGGAGCTGGTTGTCGATCTGCGTCTCCAGGCTGGAGAGGTAGATCTTCGGGTAGATCACCGCCGCGACCAGCACGAGCGCGCCGAACATCGGGACCGGCACCCGCGCCGCGAGCGGCAGCGGCAGGAGGAACAGGCCGGCGACGCTCGCGAGGAACACGGCGACCGCCGGAAGCAACACGAGCCCGACGTACTTCCGCTTCGAGATGTCGAGCTTGTCGTACGACTCCAGGATCGCCGACGTCAGCTCCGCGGCCGTCGCGAGCCCGCTGCCGACCTGTTTCACCGACATTACCCCTCGACCTCGCTCATCGCGGCGATCACCTGACGTTCCGGTGCATCTCGAAGGGAAGTCCCTCGACGCCGTCGCGCTGGAAGGCGTCTATCGCCTCGTTCACCTCGTGGTAGCCCAAGATCCCCTCCTGGATCATCCGCTCTATCAGCTCCGCGCGGAACGAGAGGTCGTCGTAGATGTCGCGGGTGTCGGCGTAGCCGAGCAGCGTCGCGATCTGCTCTTCGAGCACGTAGGAGTTGTTCATCCCCTGGAACACGATCTCGTCTTCGACGGGGTCCCAGCTGAACACCTCGCGGGTGACGACCCCCTCCATCTCCTTGGAGTACCCCTCGATCTCCTGGACGCTCGTCACCCGCCGAAGCACGTCGTCGCCCTGTTTCACCCGGTTCTGGAACAGCGCCACGTCGGCGTTGTCCATGAACGTCTCCGGGACGTTGATCGGCTCGGAGGTGAACCGCTGTATCATCGAGACGATGTCGGACGCGTGGAAGGTCAGCATGATCGGGTGGCCGGTCTGAGCCGCCTGGAACGCCATGCGCCCCTCGGCGCCCCGAACCTCGCCCACGATGATGTAGTCCGGGCGAGACCGCAGCGCGGCGGCGACCAGGTCGAACATGTCGACATCGGAGCTCCCCTCACCGCCCCCCTCGCGGGTCAACAGCTGCTGCCAGGTGTTGTGCGGCGGGATGACCTCGGCGGTGTCCTCCGCAGTGTAGATCTTCGAGCCGCTTGGGATGTACGAGAGGACCGCGTTCAGCGTCGTCGTCTTCCCGGACGCCGTCTCCCCGACGACGAACACCGTCTGTTCGTTCTCCAAGCAGAGCCAGAGGTACGCCGCGAGCTCAGGCGACAGCGTCCCCCAGTTGGTGATCTGGTTGACCGACAGCGGCACCTCCTCGCCCTGCCGGATCGTGAGGGAGGAGCCCTTCAGCGAGACGTCGTCGGAGTAGATGATGTTGATACGCGACCCGTCCGGCAGCGTGGAGTCGACGATCGGATCTGAGTCGGAGAGCGGGTCGCCGATCCGCTCGCCCATGTTGCGCAGCCAGTTGTCGAACTCCTGTTTGGTGCCGAAGTCGACGGTCGTCTCCAGCATGCCGAAGGTGCCGTGATCGACGTGGCACTCCTTCGGGCCGATGACGTGGATGTCCTCGTTGGCCGTGTCGCGCATCACCGGCTCCAGGGGGCCGAGCCCGACGATGTCGCGGTTAAGCCGGTACCGGATGTTCTCGTAGGTCTCCTCGGTGACGGAGAGCTTCCCGGCGTTGAGCAGCTTCGAGACGCCGCGGCGCCAGCCGGTGGACTCGTCGTCGACGTGGGTCACCTCCTCCAACAGCTCCTCGATGAGGTCGTCGTACTCCGCCTCCGAGCCGGGAGCGCTGTGCTGGCCGCTCACGGTGAGCAGCCTGTTTTTGACCTGATTGAGGATCTCGGCCTGCGGGCCGGACACCTCCGGCTCGATGGCGTAGTACTTCGTGTCCTGCCCGAGGTCGCCGTAGATGTGGCTGTAGATCGGCCCCCCGACGGGGTAGATGACGTTCGGCCGGTTCGACTCGTACTCCGGTTTCGGTTCTTCGATGAACTGCGGGAACTCCCCGGTTATCTGTTTGAACTCCCGCAGGTGCTCGCGGAGGTGCGGCCGCCGCATGGCGGCCTTCCGGAGCTCTTCCGACGGTTTCGCGGTTCCGTGCTCGGTCATGGTCTACTCGGATCCTTCACGCGACGCTGCGACTCTCGATGACGATTCCGGTACCCGACCGGACCGAGAATCCGATCGTGTCCCCGACCTGTTCGCCCATCCCCGCGAAGCGCTTCACGTTGATCTGCCGACGGATGTCGCTGCCGACCTCGATCATCTCCAGCTGGAAGAACACGTCCGCGATCGACCGGAACGGGCCGATCGCGTCGGCGTCGACGGCCGACGGGTCGACGGTGAGGACGACGACCTTCCCCTGGGAGATGATCTCCCGGAAAAAGGAGATGATCTCTAGGGCGGCCTGGCGCTCTTCGTTCTTCCGGACGAGCGCCTCGAACGTCGGGTCGTTCCGGAAGATGGCGTCGAACGTGTCGAGGAAGATCACGTCCGAGTTCCACATCGCCTCCGCGTTCATCAGCCGCTTGAGCAGCTCCTTGCGCTCGCCGTCGCCGTCGGAGAACGCGCCGCCCGAGTCGAAGTCGGCGTGGAGAAAGAGCAGCTCCTCGTTCAACAGCGGCTTCACCACGTCGTACTCCAGCGAGTGCATCTGGTCGATGAACCCGCGGACGGTGAGCTCCGTCGACATCAGCGTCACCGACGCGCCCTCCTCGACGAGCCCGTAGGCGAACCGCTGGGAGATGGCGCTCTTCCCGGCGCCGTAGTCGCCCTCCATGAGGACGATGCTGCCCCGGGGGATCCCCCCGCCGAGCTCCTTGTTCAGTCGGTCGCGCTCGCCGAGGCCGATCGAGAGCAGGTTGTCGCGCGGCATCTCACTCGCCCTCCGTGCGGAACTGGAACAGCTCCTCGTCGCCGTTGACGGTGATGTACACCCGGTGGTCCGTCCCCGGCTCGAGCCCCTCGTCCGTCCCGTCGAGCCGGCTCACGTCGATCGTGAGCCGGAGGACGTCCCCCCGACTCCACGCCGCCCCCGAGCCGGCGGAGACGAGTTCGCCCTCGGTCGCGTCCCGCGGGACGTACGCCCCGTCGAACATGACGTCGAGCCCCGACCCGTCGGGGGCGAGCCGATAGGTCCCCGTGTTCTTTATCAGGAGCGTCACGTTCTCCTCGCCGCTCTCGTTGTAGACGCCGGCGCTCGCGTCGGAGATGACCGTCACGTCGGTCCGGAGCTGCTCGGTCGCGTCGAGCCCGGCGTCCTCGACGGCCCCGCTCACGCGGTCGACGCCGGTCGTGATCGTGCCGACGACGCCCGCCGCGATCACGAGGCTCGCGATGAACAGGATCAGGTGAGAGACGGGGACGCTCGCCATCTACCCGCTCACCTCCGTCACCGTCTCGGCGTCGCGGACGCCCGACTCGACGGCGAGGACGACCCGCGTCTCGTTCGCGACCACGTCGGTCTCCAGGGCCGACTCGTCGACCGTCACCGTCAGCGTCTCGCCGCCGAGCCAGAGCTCGGTGTCGGCGTCGCCGTCGACGCTCGTGCTCGCCCCGTCGCCGCCCACGTCGACGTACTCGTTGCCGACGAGAAGCGTCGCGTCGCCGGCGACCAGTCCGACCGAGCCGTCGTTGGTGGCGTCGACGACGAGCTCGCCCGCGTCGTCGTCGTACGTCGCGTTCGTCACCGCGAACTCGGTGTTCTGCCGCTCCAGCGAGCGCTCTTCGATGCCGTTTTGCGCGTCGGTGACGCGCTCGAAGCCGTTGGCCGCGACGGGGTAGAACGCGGTGAACGCGAAGAACAGCCCCGCGACGATGATCGCCGTCGACGCGGAGACGCTAACGCCCATCTCCCCACCCTCCGTCGGCCGGATCGGCGCGGTCGGAACGCGGGTTCGGGTCGTTCATGGGTCGGGGGGAGCCGCCGTTCCGCTCGCACCCGCTCTGTCGTTCGCCGCCACGCTCCGGTCGTTCGCCGCCACGCTCCGGTCGTTCGCCGCCACGCTCCGCGTCGTTCGCTCGCGGATCCTCCCGTTCGTCGTCGTCCCAGCGACCGTCGCGCCGGTCGTCACCTTCTCGGTCGGCACGCTCGCGGTCGTCGTGCTCGCGATCGTCGCGTCCGCGCCCCTCGCGACGCCCGCCGCGGTCTCCGCGCCGATCGCGTGTCCCGCCGCGGGAGTCCGCGGGAGGCGGCCCGCCGCCGACCAGCGAGCCGCCGGCGAGGTCGTCCCACCGGTCGAGCAGCAGCAGGTGGCCGCTCGTCCCGTTGAGCTGGGTCACGTACCGGAGGCTGCGGGTGTGGTGTTCCCGGACGAGCCGGTCGGTCCCGGGTCGGTCGACGAGGTTGCGGTCGATCGTGCCGAACCCGGAGAGGAAGTCGCGGAGCCGCGCCGCCGCCTCCGGACCGACCCACTCGATCCGCTCGTAGTAGTTGATCGCGCGCACCGCGTCGGTGACGTCGCTCTCGGAGACGAGGAACTCCAGCCACTCCATCACGAGGAGGTCCCCGACGTAGTCGCCGGGGAGAGCGGTGAGGTACGGCTTCCCCCGACTCCCGGAGAGGTCGTCCTCGCCGACGTACTCGAAGCCGTCGCCGGTCGCCTCCGCGGGGTCACCCCCCGGCCGCTGTCCGCCCGGACGCTCCGGGGCCGGGTCCGCCGCCGCGTCGTCGAACCCTCCGTCGTCGAATCCGTCGTCGAACGGGTCGGTCTCGTCGCCGAGGTCGTCGTCGAACGAGTCGGTCCCGTCGTCGAACGGGTCCTCCTCGGCGGCGTCCGCGTCGCCGCCGTCCTCTTCGGCCCAGTCGGCCTCCCCGGCGTCGTACTCCTCTTTCAGTTCGCTGAAGCTCTTTCCGTCGTCGTTCATGTCGTCACCGTCGTCCGTGTGGTCGCCGTCCAGTTCCTCGCCCAGCTCGTCGAACTCGTCCGTCCCGTCGTCGAGCACGTCCTCGTCGAAGAAGCCGTCGGCGTCCGCGTTCGCGACGTCCTCGTCGAGGCCGTCGTCCTCCTCCTCGCCGTCGTCGTCGAAGAGTCCGAACGACCCCTCGCCGCCGCCGTCGACGCTCTCGAAGCCGCTCGAGTCGTCGACGAAGGGGTTGATCCCGCGGGTGACCATCTCGTAGATGTCGAGTAGGTTCCTGACGTCCTCCTCGATGTCGTCGACCGCGGCCGAGATCTCTTCGTTCTCGGACCGGACCGTGGACACCGTCGAGGAGAGCGAGGCGACCTCGTTCTCCAGGTCGTCGAGCCGCTTTTCCAGCTCGTCGGTGTCGGCTCCGGCGCCGCCGCCGCCCTCGTCGAAGCCGTCGTCCCACTCGTCCATCCCGTCGAAGTCGTCGAGGCCGTCGCCGCCCATCCCGCCGCCCATTCCCCCGCCGCCCATTCCCCCCCCGCCGAAGGGGTCGTCGCCGCCGCCCACGCCTCCGGCGTCGTCGTCGGAGCCGCCGTCGTCGAGGAAGCGGTCGAGGACGCTCGCACCGACGAGCCCCAGCGCGGCGACTGTCCAGGCGGCCGTTGGAGCTCCCCACACCGGTAGTTCGAGGCCCATTACCGAGTACGACCCCCAGACCGCACTTCAATTCACCCCTCAAAATATCAGGTGTGAGAAAACCGACGGTTCCCGACGACGAGTCCCGTGTGAACCCCTCACGCGGCGTCGCGTTGCGACCGCGGCTCCGCCGTCACAGCCTGCGCTCGAACCCGTCGGCCGCCCGGACGACGAGCGTGCCGTCAGGTCCGAAGCTGACCGTTCGGCCGACGCCGTCCCCGACGTCGCTGCCGACGATCGGGACGCCGGCCGCCGCCAGCCACCGCTGGGCCCGCTCGACGTTTCGGGGGCCGACCGCGTCGGTGAGATCGAGCATCTCCGCGCCGCCGGCGACGCGTGCCTCGAGGCGTTCAGGCGAGGCGCCCGCCTCGGCGAGCTCGGCGACGAGCGCGTCGATGCCGGCGTCGACGTACTTCCCCGGTCGAGCCGCCGCCGTCCGAGCCTCGTCGCCGGTCGGAAGCATCGCGTGGAGGAGTCCGCGAACCTCCGCTCGCTCGTCGACGAGCGCGACGGCGACGCAGGATCCGAGTCCGCTCGTCGTCAGCGTCTCGCCGTCGGCGGCGACGGCGAGCTCGCCCACTCCGACCCTGATGCGGCGTTCCCCGTCGCGACCGCCTCCGTGCCCGACCGCGTCCCCCCGTCTCTCTCGGCCGCACGTCGACGAGGGGTGACTCACGGCTCGGAGAGGTGGTCGAGCGCCGCCGTCAGCTCGCGCTCGTCCGGGAGCGCGTACACGTCACACCGCGCCCGCGTGCCCGCCGTCCGGATCGCGGCGTCGATCACGAAGCCGTAGTCCTGGCGGCGGCTCAGCCTGGCGACCAGCGGACTGATCGTCGCCGAGCCGATGTCGTGGACGAACTCCGGGGGCGAGTGGGTGATCGAGGTGCCGAGCACGTTCGCCCAGCCGTCGATGAACCCGCTCGTCATCACGTTCCCGAGCTCGCAGAGGGCGTTCTCGGCCATCCCGCCGAGCGGCTCGTCGGGCTCGCTCGGGAGCATCGCGGCCGCGACGGTCGCCGCAGACTCCTCCTCGAAGAGGATCGCGAGGTAGCCGCTCGGCTTCCCGCGGAGCTCGAAGACGGTGCCCGCGTGCGGCTCGACGCCGACCTCCGCGGGGACGTCCGCGAGCGGGACGAACCGCAGGCGGCTCACGTCGACGGTCGTGTCGAGCCCGGTCATCATCGCGACGTTGTCGGCGGCGTTCGCCGAGCCGCGCTTCGCCAGCGACGCGAACGTCGCCAGCGACTCGTACGGGACCGCGGTGCCGCCGGCGCTCCCGCGGTCGCCCGCGCTCCCGTCGCCGGCCCCCTCGGCGCCCGCCGCCGCGGCCGGCGCGGTCTTCCCGACGATGAGGTCGCGGAACGGCCCGGAGTCGGGAAGCATGTAGATCGCGAAATCGAGGTCCGTCGCCGTCGCGTCGAGCCGGCTCTCGAAGAGGAACACGCCGTCGCCGGTGAGCGCCCCGTCGGGCAGAACGGCGGCGCCCTCGGCCTCGAAGTAGCGAGGCGGCGTCATGTCGATCGCCCGCCCGAGGTAGTTCGCCCAGCCGTCCAGGAAGCCGCCGAGCGCGATGTTGCCGACCTCCGTCACCGCGCTGCGCCCCATCGCCGCGCCGCCGGGAAGCAGCGACAGGAGCGCGTCCGCGTGGGCGGCGTCGAACGCGAGCACGGCCTCGCCCTCCAGTCCGCCCCGGAGACCGACGCTCACGCCGATCGACTCGCGCCCCGCGAACGCCTCCGCGAGGTCCTCGCCGCTGGCGACGCTCGCGCCCGTGACCTCCACCGAGAGGTCGGTCCCCGTCAGCTCGGTCAGCGCGCCGGCGGCCCGGTCGGCCCCCCGCTCCGCCAGGCGGTTGCACGCGCCGAGCGCCCGGACGTCGACCCGCATTATACCGCCGATCCGATGGCGTCGAGCACGTTCGGCTTCTGGAACGGCTTCGTGATGTACCCCTCAGCGCCCGCCTTGATGGCGGCCTTCATCTTCTCCTCCTGGCCGACGCTGGTGCACATTATCACCGTCGCCTCCGGGTTCGACTCGAGGATCTCCCCCGTCGCCTCGATCCCGTCGCGGATCGGCATCACGATGTCCATCATCACGAGGTCGGGGCCGTGCTCCTCGTACATGTTGACCGCCTCCACGCCGTTCTCGGCCTCGCCGACGATCTCGAACTCCCCCTCCAGTATCTCTCGGAGGAGGTTCCGCATGAACTCCGAGTCGTCCGCGATGAGCACGCGCGTCGCCATTGTCGTCCGGAACGCGGTCCAGCGGTCACTTAACCGCTCCCCCACGGTTCTCAGTGCTGAGAATCGACTCCGACGAGAGCCGACGATCGGGTCGGTTCCGCCCGCTCAGACCCAGTGGCCGAGGAGGTACGTCGCTCCGACGAGGACCGTCCCGCCGAACGTCTCGCGGGTTCCAATTCCGAACGGAAGGAGCGTCGGCGGCGCCTCGTCGGACCCCTCCTGGTCGGATCCCTCCTCGTCCCGCGTCTCTCCGTCGTCTCCCCGGGTCGACGCTTCGTCCGAGCCCTCGTCGGTCGAGTCGTCCTCGGTCGAGTCATCCTCGGTCGAGTCGTCCTCGGCCGTTTCGCCGTCGTTCGATCCGTTCGCGTCGTCGTTCGATCCGTTCGCGTCGTCGTTCGATCCGTTCGCGTCGTCGTTCGATCCGTTCGCCTCGCCGTCCGTTCCGTTCGCGTCGTCCACGCGCGTCACCGCCGGGTCCGCCTCGACGATCAGCGTCCCGTTCACCCTGTCGCCGTCGATCGCGAGCGAGTACGGGTACTCGCCCGGCTCCAAGTCGGCGTCGACCTCCGCGAACGTCTCGTTCTCCGAGGCCCCCGGCGCGACCGTGACGTGTCGCTCTTCGACGATCGCCCCGTCGTCGACGTCGAGCGTCAGCTGTTCTCGGTTCCGCACCTGGCCGGTGTTCTCCACCGCCGCGGTGAGGTTCGCCAGCGACTCGCCGCGGGTCACGGTGCGGTTCGTCGTCGTCCCGTTCGCCAACCGCAGCCGGTCGGGGTCCGTGGCGTTCTCGACGACGAGGACGTCCCTGCTCTCCTGCAGCGACTGCCCTCGGTAGAGCCGGTAGCTCGCTTCGGTCCCGGGCTCCGCGCCGGCGAGACCGCTGTCCACGGAGACGTTCCCGTCCTCGATCGACAGCTCGGATTCGGTCCGGTTCGGGGTCTCGTCGGTGTCCCGGACGGTCGTCGCCGACAGCTCCGTCTCGGGCAACACCGAGGTCGTCCCGGTGATCGTCCCGTTGTCGGCCTCGACGAGGAGCGTGCCGTCGTCGGTGACGTGGTCGTATCGGAGGTAGCGCTCCCGGACGCTGAACGTCGCCTCGGCGTCGACGCGCCCGTCGTCGGTCCCGTGGTACGGGTACTGTTCCGACAGGTCGTCGTCCGTTTCCGACGCCGCGCCGAACGCGGCCGGGGGCTCTCCCCCGTCGCGGAAGGCGTACCGCTCGCCCTCGGTTCCCTCCAGCGCGAACTCCGCCGAGAACTCGTCGCCCGGTTCGACGTCGTCGGTGAACGGGCCCCCGTCGCTCGTGTCTATCGCGAGGTAGAAGCGGCCGGGCGCGCGGTCGGCGTCCCCGCGGTCGAGCTCCTCTCCCTCCGCGAGAAAGAGGGTGACGTCGTCGGGGTCGGCGTCGGCGAGGTCCAGCTCCGTCGGGCGTTTGTTCCGGCCGGGATTCGTCTGCCGGACCCGCAGCGAGACCCCTTCCTCGGCCTCGAGGAGGTCGACGAGGACGCGGTGATCGACCGTCGTCCCGGCCTCGATCGGGCTCTCGTCCCCGGACTCGCCCGTCCGGTTCGCGGCGAAGTGCGACAGGGCGCCCCAGATCCCGGTCGACTCGAAGCCGAGGACGATCCGGTCGCCCTTCGTCACCGCCGTGCGGTCGACCCCGTGATCCCTGAGGTCGTCGAGCGACTCGGTCTCGTCCCCCTCTCCGTCGGCCGCCTCGCCCCCGTCGCCGTCGGCGATCACGTCGGCGTCCGCGGTCGTGAAGACCTCGACCTCGTCGTGGAACGTCGGCTCCCGTAACACGAGATCGGACTCCGCGGCCACCTTCACCGGGTCCACGGCACCGGAGTCCCGGACGACAAACGTGCCGTTCGTGATCGCGAGCCGGTATCGCTCCGGGACCGGGGGCCGCGCGAGGCCGCCCGCGCCGGTCGCGCCGACCGAGTCGGAGAGCTCCGTGAGGTTCTCGGCGATCACCTCCCCGTCCTCGTTTTCGAATTCGAGGTCGCAGTCCACGTCCGGGGCGCTACAGCTGTCGACGTCGCTCTCGTTCGTCCCGAGGAGCCGCGTGTTGATCGTCGTCGACCCGTCGTCCACCTTGAGCACGTCGACGTACCCCACCGTTCCGCCGTCGTCGGTGAGGCGGTTGCCGCCGACCAAGAGGTAGGCGGTGTCGTTGCCGGAGGCGTCGGCGACGTGTCTGATCTCCACCGGATCGCCCGCAGTCCCGTTGTACGTCGATCGACTAAACGAGCCGTCGACCTCCCGACTCACGGCGTCGCCCGCCCCGGTCGCCGCGTCGGTCTCGATCGCCCGGGCAGTCTCGCCCCCGCCGGCCACGTCGCTCTCGTCGAGGGCCGCCGCGGCGGGTCCCGAGGCCGCGCCCCCGAGGAGTGCGAGGAGCACCGCGATGGCGACCAGCGTCGCCCCGAGCGTCGCGAGTCGAGCGCGCTCGCCGACTCGCGCGTCCCGCTCCGCGGCCTCATCGCCCCGCTCGACGCCGGAATCGACCCACTCTCCCCGTGAACCGTCGGTCGACGCGCTGTCGGACCGGTCCGCGTCGTCCGGGGGAACTCTGGAGGTCATCGTGGTGTCGGGTCCGTCGTGACGGGGCCGAGCCGCGCGAACGGCTCACCGTCGATTGCTACACGGTCGGGATCTCAGCGACTAAAGCGTACGCCCCCGATTATCTCCTGAGAGAATCGGAGTCGGTCGCCGCGACGCGTATCGGGACGAATCGGCAGACTGCAGCGGGATCGATGTGCGAGTCGCACCCCGAAGAGTTAAGCCCGACTGCGGTTCCGTTCCGGTGAGGATGAAGACCTGTCCCCGGTGCGAGTCGTCCATCGACGACGCGGCCCGCTACTGCGTCGACTGCGGCGCCCCCCAGACCGAGGCGGCCGCGGAAGAGCTCGACGAGTACGTGCAGCGGCAGGCCCGCAAGGTCGCCACCGACGCGGGGGCGAGCGGGGACGGCTTCGACGACGAGTCCGGCGGCGGTGACGACGACGGCGTCGCGGGCTTCGTCCCGACCGAGGAGCTCACGGACCGCGAGCAGCTCTGGCGACGCGGCTGTTACGTCGCGGGGTACGGGACGATCGTCGTCGCGCTCACCCTGGTACCGCGGGTCGGCGCGTTCCTCCTGATACTCGGCGGGATCGCGATCCTCCCGCCGATCCGCCGGCTCACCGCGGAGCCGCTCGGGAGCCCGCTGAAACGCGAGGTGATGGCCGGGCTGTACGCGCTGTTCGCGGTGCTCGGCGCGGCGCTGCTGTACCTGTTGTAGCCGCGCCCGATCGGCCGGGCCGTCCTGACCGCCTCACTCGATCCGGAAGCCGTCCGCCTCCTCCGCCGCGCGCACGAGGTCGCCGATGCTGTCGCTCGCCGTGAGCCCGTGGCTCGCGGCGAACCGCTTGATGGCCACCGGCGGCACGTCGACGGTGGTCTCCGAGGCGACGAGCAGCAGCCCGAGCGCCTCCGGCGTCGGCGAGCTCGGGCCGGCGTTCGACGCGAACCACGTTACGAGCGCGTCGAACGTCGCCGTCACGTCGTTCGACACCATCCGCTGGCGGGTGGTGTCGCCGTCGACGTGGAGCGTCGCGTCGATGCCGTAGGTGAACCCGTCGCCGTCGAAAGAGGTCGCCAGCCACCGGCTCACGGCCTGCCGGTCGACCTCGGCGTCGCCTCCGCCGCGCGCGTTCTCCCCGGCGACGTCCGGCCCGGACGCGTTCGCCCGCGGGTCCGCGCCCGCCGGCCGACGCTCCGCGGGGCTCGCGGGCTCCGCGGCGGTGAACCCGGACTCGTCGACGGCCCGGCCCTCCGGACGCGACCGCCCGACGTTGGGGCGGCCGTTCGTCCCGACGACGTACCGGCTCTCCCCGATCTCGACGACGCTCTCGTCGTCGGTGAAGTCGAGGTCCTCGGGGTCGACCGGCGGCGCGTCCGGGTCGCCCGCCGGTGCGTCGTGGTCACTCATGGCGTAGTCGTGGACGCGCGATAAAATAGGTGTTCCGGGCGGAGGGATCCGCCGGGGAAGTGGTTCGGGGGCTGTTCGAGGCTCGTTAGAGTCGGACCGCCTCGTCGTCCTCCTCGTAGAGGTCGGGTGATTGGAGTTCGACCGAGGTCGTCGCCGAGGACGGCGAGACGATCTCCAGCGAGGAGGAGTCGCCCTCGCCGAACGCTTCCTCGTTTTCGTCACCGAACGGAGGCGCCTCCGGATTCAGGACGATCGTTAGCTGTTTGTCGCCGTCGAGGATCGCGCTGTCCGAGTCCACGTAGTCGCCGTCCTGCTTGACGGCGAATTCGTTATCAGAGATGTTGGTCGCGTCGTCACCTTCTGGGGGGCCGCTAAACACGAGGTTCTCCTGACCGTCCGGCCCGACCGCCTCGATGGTCGCCTCGCTCAGGTCGATCTGGTCGGAACCGGCGGAGCCGGCGACGCCGACGCGCATCTCACTGAGGTTCCCCTCCTCGGCGTCGCTGACGATCCCCACCGAGCTCGTCACGTCGATCCGTTCGGAGACGAGGTCCGTGCTCTCCTCGCCGGTCGACTCGGCCTGCGACTGCAGGAAGCCGGCCGTGTTGATCAGGACGCCGGCGGCGATCGCCGCCACCAGCACCATCGCGATGAACACGATGAGGGTCCCGATACCGACCTGACCGCGCTCGTCGTCGTTGATGAACTCGAACATTGTTACAGCCTCACCGAGTCTTCCTCGTCGGTCAGCGTCGTCGGGACACGGAGGTCGGCACTCGTCGTCGCCCCGGACGGCGTGGTGAACGTCACCGAGAGCTGGTCGCCACCTGAGAGGTTCCCGTATTCGATATCGTCGCCGTCAAGCTCGAGCTCGATATTCGCGCGCTCGCTGCTGTCAGTCAGCACGACGGCACCATCTTCGTCTTCGGTGAAGATGTCGATCATGTCTTCGTTAAGCTCGGTCGTCTCCTGACCGCCGGTACCGACGAGCTCCACCGTCGTCTCGTTCAGGTCGATGTTGTCAGAGCCTGGAGACTGAGCGACCGTGAGACTGATGTTGTCGATTTCGCGGCTATCACCGTCGTCGGTCACGTTCCCGGACTGGCTCACGATCTGGAGTCGGTCGCTCACCTGACTCGTACTCTCCTCGCCCGTCGCCTCCGCCTGCGTCTGGAGGAAGCCGGCCGTGTTGATCAGGACGCCGGCGGCGATCGCCGCCACCAGCACCATCGCGATGAACACGATGAGGGTCCCGATCCCCACTTGACCGCGCTCTTCCTCGTTCTGTATGGTTTCGAACATTGTGTGTTGCGTCGGCCCCCGGTCTGCCCGGCGGGCGTTATCGGTAGGGAACAATATTTCACTATTAAAGACTCCGTGCCGATTATTCGACCTGATAAAACTCCGCAGTCGTGCGATTTTTCGGTTAAATCCAATGAAATAATTTCCAAAATTATCAACGATATCGCGGGCTGATTATCGGCTTAGATACTATGAACGCCGATGGACGTGCGCGTGAATCTCGGGTTCCGCCGGTGACTCCGCCGTTCGCGAAGAGGCGGGCGAAGCACCCGAACCCGTCGCTCTCGCGTCTCGTCGATTCCGTACTCCGTCGCGTCGCGGGACGCTATCGGTCCTGCATCCGCGCGATCTCGGATTCGGGGATCACGAACTCCCGCGCGCCGGGCTCGTAGACGGCGAGGCTCCCGGCGACGAGCGCCATCGACGCCGCCAGCAGTCCGGTGTTGATCAAAAGCAGCGCCTCCGCGTTGGCGAACGACGTCCGAAAGCCGGCGACGGGCGTCGCCACGGCGGCGACGACGAGCAGCCCGAACCCGACTGCCAGATACGCCATCGCCGTCCGTCCCGACGACCGGTACGCGGCGACCGCGAACGCCAGCAGCGTCGCGCTCGTACCCGCGAGAACGGTGGTCGTCACGAGATACAGCGCCTCGATGAGCTCCATACGTCCCCTGCTCGAAATCGACATATAAACCCACGGTGGCGGCTATCACCGTCGATAACACCAGATCTACCGCTGCGTTCGCCGGAGGCGGTACGGCGCCTGCTGCCGGTTTACTCTCGGCTTTACGGCGCCTGTGATCACCGGTACCCTTTTAAACCTAAAAATCAACAGCGATAACGAGAATGGCGGGGGACGACCTGATCACTGTGCTCGGCAACAAGTACAACACGGACATCCTGACGGCGACCGGCGAGGCGATGTCCGCGCAGGACCTGAGCGACGAGCTCGACGTCCCGATCGCGACGTGTTACCGACGGATCAACGAGCTGGAGGAGGCCAACCTGCTCGAACTCCACGACCGACCGCTCTCGGACGAGCACCGCCGCGTGAAGGTGTACCGCCGGAAGGTCGACGGCGTCGACGTCGACTTCCGCGACGGGCTCACCGTCGAGGTCGAGGAGCGATCCGCGGTGAAGAACCGGCTCGACGACGTCTGGCGCGACCTCTCGTCGAGCCAGTAGGCCTCTGGCGCTCCCGCGCTCCCTCCGTACCCTCGGCTTTTCCCGTCGTGTTCCGCTAGAACGACGGCTCGTCCGACCGCCCCATCATCGAGAACCCGCCCGCCCGCTCGTGGACGGTGATCCCGCCCTCGCCGATCTCCATCGGGAAGATGTCGGTGTCGATGTCCTGTTTCCGCATCTTCGCCACCCAGACGTACCGGTTGACCCCGGAGTCGGTCGGCGTCTGGATGAAGTAGATGTTCCCGTCGGTCAGGAAGTTCTCCAGACCCACTTCGGTGTCCGGGAACACGGCACCCTGCTCGTTGATGAGCAGCGAGGTGAGCCCGTTCGCCTTAAGGATGTCCGAGAACTTCAGCAGGTACGTCCGCTTCTCCTGTTCGGCGTCGAAGAAGAGCTGGAACATCGACAGCGAGTCGAGCACGAGCCGGTCGAACTCCCCGTCTTCGATCGTGTCGAGCAGCCGGTCGACCGCCGTGGAGAAGTCGGTCTCTCGCAGCATCTCGCGTTTGTCCAGGATGACGATGTCGCCGTCGTCGACGAAGTCGCCGAAGCCGTCGAGTCCGATCGACTCCGCGGCGCCGCGGATGTCCGCTTCGTCCTCCTCGAACGAGACGTACACGCCGCGCTCGCCGTGCTCGGCGACGCCGTGGTGGAGGTACTGGATCCCGAAGATGCTCTTGCCGGTCCCGGGATTTCCGGAGACGAGCACCGTCGACCGCTCCGAGATGCCGCCGGTGAGGATCGAGTCGAGCCCCTCGACCCCGGTGGAGACAAGTTCTGACATTCGTCTCGTTCTTTGCGGCCGGAGTATATAAAAGACGATCCGCCGCGACCGACCGCACGGACGGCGATAGCTTTATTTCTCGACGCGTCAGCCGTTCATGTATGCCCGGTGAAGCGTCTCCCGTCGACTCCGGCGGTGATCGGCGGTGAGCGATCCCTCTGTCCTCGTCGTGGAGGACGAGCCCGACATCGCAGCGCTGTACGCCGGCTTCCTCGAGGAGCAGTACGAGGTGACCCTCGCCGAGACGGCCGCCGAGGCCATCGACCGCGTCGACGAGACCGTGGCCGTCGTGCTTCTGGACCGCCGTCTCCCGGACGGGAGCGGCGACGACGTGCTCGAACGCATCCGCGAGGCCGGCTACGACTGCCGCGTCGCGATGGTCACCGCGGTCGAGCCGGACTTCGACATCATCGACATGGGGTTCGACCTGTACCTCACCAAGCCCGTCAGTCGCTCGAAGCTGCTGGCGGCGATCGAAACGCTCCTCACGCGCAGCGAGTACGACGACCTCGTGCAGGAGGCGGCGGCGCTGGCGAGCAAGCGCGCGGTCCTCAGCTCCCAGAAGCCCGCCGCCCAGCGGGAGGGGAACGAGTCGTACGCGGAGCTCGTCGACCGGCTCGAGGCGATCGACGCCGACATCGACGACCTCGGCGAGTCGCTGTCGGCCGACGACTACCGCGCGATGTTCCGCGACCTCGGGGAGGCCTGACGCGACGCTTCCCGAATCTCGTTCTCGCCTGACCGCGCTACTCCAACTGCTCGCCGACCAGCTCGTCGGCCGCCGCGACGAACGCGTCGCGCTCGTCGATCGGAATGGTCGCGCCCGCGGCCACGTCGTGGCCCCCGCCGTCGCCGCCGACGGTCTGGCTCGCCTTCCGCATCACCGCGGACAGGTCGAGTCCCCGTCGGACGAGCGCGTGCGAGCCGCGCGAGGACACCTTCAGTTCATCGGCGCTCTCCTCGGCGAAGGCGATCACCGGCTTCGAGCGGTCGACCGCGGGGGAGCCGATCGCCATCCCCGCGACGATGCCGACGATGGTCTCGCGGATGCGCGAGCCCGCGTCGAACCACTGGAGGTGGTCCTCGTCGGTGACGCCCTCGGTTTTGACCCACTGGAGCCCCTCCGAGAGGTTCCGCCGGTGGGTGCGGAGCAGCCGCCGGGCCTCCGCGAGCGCGTCGCCGCGGTCGCCGAGACACACCGCGAGGCCGACGTCGCCGCGCTCGTAGCGCGCGGTCGCGTTGAGCAGCGTGGAGAACTCGCTGACGTCTCGCAGTTCGGTGCCGGGCTCCTCGTCGACGAGCGTGTAGGAGGTGCCGACGAGCGCCTCGATCCGGTCGGACGGGACGCCCGACGCGACCGCGCGGCCCACC
>NZ_JAXRUU010000018.1:0-50776 GCF_034497445.1 Halorubrum sp. AD140 | reverse complement strand
CGGCGGAGGTGTCGACCTCGGCGGGCTCGTCGCCGCCGAACAGCCCGAGCCCGAACCGCGACCCGGACTCCGGCGGCTCCACGGCCTGGCTCGCGTGGCCGATCGCGGCGATCTCCCCGTCGTCTCCGACGGCGCGGGCGACGTCGCTGGCGTCGAGCACCTGCTGGGGAGTCGACGCCGCGTCGTCCGACTCGCCGGCCCCGAACAGCGCCGCGATCCGCTCGGCGACGACCCCGTTCAGCCGGTCCCGGGCGTCGGCGAGCGTCTCGCCGGGACGGAGCCACTCGTCGTTGTCGAACGGGAAGACGGCCGCACAGCGGTCAGAGAGGGCGTCGAGCGTCCGCGCAGCGTTCTTCTCGGCGAGCGGACGCGCGGGTTCGCGCTCGTCCGCGGCGGCCGCGCTCGCGCGAGCCGGGTCGACCTCGGTGGGCTCCGACTCCGCGGGCGTCGGGAGCAGGCCGACGGCGTACGTCGGAGCGTCGTAGAGCCGCGACAGCTCCTCGGCGAGCGCCGGCGCGACCCCCGCCCCGGCCCCGCCGCCGAGCCCGACGACGAGCAGGAACGCCTCCGCGCGCGACGGGTTCTCGCCGTCCATGGCGCGACCGAGCTCGCTGGCGTGGGCGTCCCCGAGTCGCCGGCCGGCGTGGAGGTCGCCGTCGAGCCCGCTCCCGTTGGCGGCGTCCCCGAACCGATAGCGGCGCGACTCGTCGAGCGAGCGGAGCGCGTCGAGGGCCGCGGCGTCGGTGTCGAACGCGTTGACCCCCTGGAGAAACCGGTCGCCGCCGCGGTCGGTGACGATCCTGTCGGCGACCCGACCCCCGGCGCCGCCGAGCCCGATGACGTGAAGGCGCATACGTCACCTCGGTCGTCGACCGGGGGTTTATCTTTTCGGCTCGGCGGCGCGGACGCGGTCCACCCGCCCGCGACCCCGGCGGTCAGAACTCGTCGAGTCTGCGCTGTCCCCGAGGGACCGCCCCGTGGTCCGACTCGACGCCGAGATCGTCGGGGTCGCCGCCGAGCAACTGAATGAGGGCCGTGCTGGCGAACGTGAGCGCCAACACCAACACGATGGGCGCGAGGAACAGCCCGTGGAACCCGAAGACCACGGGGCCGAAGATGTACGCGAGCATGAGCAGACCGACGTGCGTCGTCTTGCCGCTGAAGTACGGGCGGAGCACGATGTCGGGGATCGTGTCGACGATGACGGACGCTAAGACGAGGAAGCCGACGACGTACGCGAGCAGCGCGAGGTCGCCGTCGAGGACCGTCGGCACCGACGTCACCGCCGCCAGCGGGACGTACACGATCTTCATTCCGATCACGGGAATCAGGCTCGCGACGCCGGTCAGGGCACCCGCCAGCGCCGGGTACGGGACCTCGACAGCGGCCGGCGCGACCACGTTGTAGCCGGTGTAGACCACGACGGCGATGATGGAGATGGCGATGACGTTGAGCAGGTTCCCGTACAGCACGGCCTCCAGCTCCGCGTCAGCGGTTTCGAGGTACTCGCGGACGACCGCGTCGTCGTCGAAGGTGAGCAGCCACTCGTGGAACTTGGAGCCGTCGAGCAGCAGGTAGTACGTGACGACGACGACGATCAGGAGGTTGAGCACGAGCCCGGAGAGCGTGCTCGCCAGGAGGGCCGCCTGATCCGAGACGAAGTCGATCAGCGGGTCGAGCTGCCCGGAGCGGTACGCCGCGACGACGCCGTCGAAGGTGGGGTTCGAGAGCTCCGCGAGGTCGCCGACCCACGAGTTCTCGGCGCCGACCGTCTCCGCGACCGGGTACTGGTCGATGAATCGGCGCGCCTCGATCAGCACCAGCAGCAGGGTGTAGCCCAGGAGGCCGACGAGGGGGATCCCGATCAGCGACAGCGCGACGATCGCCCGGACCCGCGCGGGGAGACGGAAGCGTTCGAGCCGGTGAAAGAGCCGACGCGTCGAGTAGTACAAGAAGACGGCGACGGTGAGCGGGGCGACGAACCGATAGGCGATGAATCCGACGATACTCGCGACGATGAGACCGAAGAGGGCGATGACGAACCGCTTCTCGTCCATGGGCCATCATCTGCCCCGATCGATATAAGTAACCACTCCCTTGTGAGGCCGACCTCAGTCGCCGTCGCGCTCGTCGACCGCTCCGCCGGAACCCTCGCCGCCGCCAGCGCGACCCGTCCCGGACCCCTCGACGTCGACCGCCCGCTCCAAGCGTGCCACCTGCTCGCGGTGCAGCGAGAGGATCATGTCCGCCAGCACGCCGAATATCAGCAGTTGGATGCCGAGGATCGTCGCGCCGACGGCGCCGATGGCGATCACCTCGTGGCTCACCCGAAACGCGAACCACCGATAGAGGACGTACGCAGTCATGAACGCGCCCGCCGACGTCGACACCGCACCGAGACTGCCGAAGTAGAACAGGGGGTTGTTCGTCTTCGCCTTGCGGTACAGCTCGAGGAAGATCACGCCCCCGTCTCGGAGCGGGTGGAGGTTGGTCGCGGAGCCGCCCGGGCGCTCCCGGTAGGTGACGGGGACGACGGCGACCGGCACCTGGTTCTTCACGCACTCGACGGCCATCTCGGTCTCGACCCCGAACCCGTCGGCGGTGAGGTGGAGTCGGTAGAACGACTCGCGGGTGAACGCGCGGTACCCCGAGAGGATGTCCCGGTAGCCCTCGCCGTGGATCGCGCGGAACGCGAGGTTGATGACGCGGTTTCCGACCCGGTTCAGTCGGGTCATCGCCCCGGGACGCATGTCCGCGAACCGGTTCCCGATGACGTGTTCGGCCTCGCCGGCGAACAGCGGCTCCAGCATCGCGTCGACGTCGGCCGCGTCGTACGTCGCGTCGGCGTCGGCCATCACCACGTACGGGGCGTCGATGTGGTCGCGCACCGCCTCGCGGACGGCCTGTCCCTTCCCGCGGCCGGACTGCTCGACGACGCGCGCGTCGGCGTCGCGGGCGGCCGCCCGCGTCCCGTCGGTCGACCCCCCGTCGATCACGAGGACGTCGTCGAGGCCGACCTCGCGGAACGCGTCGACGACGCGCGCGACCGTCTCGACCTCGTCCATCGCGGGCAACAGGACGCAGACGTCGTCGTAGTCGCTCATTGACGGGTCGAAGACGGGCGGGTTCGTAAACGCTGTCCTTCCGTCGCGGTCGACGGTCGCGACCGGGACGCGATCGGGACGCGACCGCGCCGAAGGATCCTGCGGACACCCATACGCTCATGTATGAGACGATCGATCGTGATAGCATGCCACACCCACCGGACTCCAGGGTCGACGAGCTGCTCAGCGCGGCACGGACGGCGACCGGCGACGAGCTCCGTAGCCTCACCTACTTCACCGAGGAGGACGTCGAGCAGCTGTACCTCCGCAGCGACCTGAGCCGAACCGCCGACCTCGTCGGCTTCGCGGAGAGCGAGCGGCACGGGTTCCACGCGCAGTCGCTGTACGCCAACACGCAGCTCGGCGACTACCAGTTCACCGTCCGGGTGTTCGAGAACGGGTACCTCACGCGCGTGATCGCCGGGGAACACGGGGTGTGGGTGACGACCGACTCGATGGAGATGGATCGGTTCGAGGAGCTCGCCAGCGCGCTCTCGTCGATCCTCCGCTCGTTCGCCCCGGAGTGACAGGGGGTTCGACCGTCACCGCAGCCCCGTGACCGCCAGTGTCCCCGCGGACGGCTCTGCCGCCCTCACGCCGCCCTCCGTCTCATCGACGACGTCGAACGACGACAAGCGCGCGGACCGACGGGCGACGAGCCGAACGAGCGCGGTCGACTCGTACATCAAGCCCTTGTATATTTGATCAAGCGTATAATGAACATAGGAACAAGGTTAAGGTGTATCCCGCGATACGGTACCGCATGGAAACGCGGAAGGTCCAACGGCTGGGTCCGTCGACGCTGGCGATGACCCTCCCCGCCGAGTGGGCGAAGGCACACGGCGTCAACAAGGGCGACGAGGTGTCGCTGCGGATGGGCGGGAAGGGTACCCTCACGGTCCTCCCCGAGTCGGTGAGCACGGAGGAGGCAGAGGCGGTGATCAACGCCGACGGGCTCGACGCGCGGTCGCTGGAGCGAGCCATCGTCGCGCAGTACGTGCTCGGGCGGCGCGTGATCCACGTCCGGAGCGAGGGCACCCTCGACAGCGAGCACATCAACGCCGTCTACAAGGCCGAGACGCAGCTGATGGGGCTCGGCGTCATCGAGGAGACGCCCGAGGACATCTCCATCCGCTGTTCGGTCGACCCGGAGGACTTCACGCTCGACAACCTGCTCGAGCGGCTGGAGAACACGGGGTCGACGATGCGCGGCGAGGCCGTGAAGGCGCTCGCGCACGGTAACCCGGACCTCGCGCAGCGCGCGCTCAACCGCGAGCGGCAGGCGAACAAGATCTTCGTGCTCCTCCTGCGGCTCATCTTCACGGCGTACCAGAACCCGAACCTCGCGCGCGCCGTGGGGTTAGAGGAGGGGTTCCCGCTCATCGGCTACCGCTCCGTGGCGAAGAACCTCGAACTCACCGCGGACAACGCGGAGGACATCGCCGACATCGTGATGGAGGCGGACGGCCACACGCTCGACGTCGACAGCGCGACGATGCGGCAGATCCGCGAGTTCACCGACCAGGTGGACGATCTGACGGCGCTCGCGGTCAGGGCCGTCGTCGAGCGCGACTACGACCTCACCGTCGAGTGCCGCGAGCTGTTCGCCCGACTGGAGGACCGCGAGCAGGAGATCCTCGGGGAGCTCCCGAGCGACCTGGACAACGACACGCTGCTGATGACCCGCGAGGTCCTCGTCAGCCTCCAGCACACCGCCGAGTACGCGATGCGAAACGCGGAGATCGCCGCGAATCTCGCGCTCAACGAGGAGTCGGAGCACGTCGAGATCATCTGAGCGCGGTCGCGTCGCCGCGGGCGAAGACGCCGTCCCCGTATCGCACCTGTCGGACCGTCCCCGTATCGCGCCCTTCGTATGAACTAAGTAGGCGCCCGCGAAGCGTCGGGTATGAGTGAGGGATCTATCGAGTCAGACATGGAGATCGGCGTGGCGCTCGCGTTCGGGGCCGTCGCGCTCGTTGGCACGGCGCTGCTGTTCGGCTACCCGTCGCAGATCGGTCGCGCGGGGGGATTCGCGGCGGCGTTCGTCTTCGCCCTCTGTGCGATCGTCGCCGTCCACGTGTTCGACTGACGATCGATCGACGAGAAACCGTTAAGAACGTCTGACGCCTACGCTCGCGTAATGAGCGAGTACACCGAGGAAGAACAGCGGATCCTCGCGTACCTCACGGACAGCGTCACCCGCGGCGAGCGCTACGTCCGCTCCAAGACGATCGCCGACGCCATCGGCCTCACGGCCAAGCAGGTCGGCTCGCGGCTCCCCCGGCTCGCGGAGAAGTCCGACGACGTCGACATCGAAAAGTGGGGCCGGGCCCGCTCGACGACGTGGCGCGTGACGCCGCAGGGCTGAGGGCGCCCGGAGTCGAGACCGCCCTCCGTGACCGCTACGCCCTCCGAGCTCCACCGCTCTTCCCCGAACACGTGCGACCGCCGTCCGACTCCCGTATTTTTAACCCCCGTGGTGCCTACTGAGGGGTATGACCGTCCGAGTCTCCCGGACGTTCGAGTTCGACGCGCCCGCAGCGGACGTGTGGGCGTTCATCTCGGACGCCGAAAAGCGCGCCGGAGCGATCAGCGTGGTCGACACCTACGACATCCACGGCGACGGACGCGCGACCTGGCACGTCGCGCTCCCTATCCCGATGATCCGCTCGACGATCGCAGTCGAGACGGAGGAGGTCGAGCGCGACCCGCCGAACCGGGTGAAGTTCGTCGGGAAGTCGAAGGCGTTCCGCGTGACCGGCGAACACACGATCACGGAGACCGACGGGGGGTGCCGGCTGGCGAACGAGTTCGTCGTCGACGGGCGGCTGCCGGGGATCGAGTCGTTCTTCGAACGTAACTTCGACGCGGAGCTCGACAACCTCGAGGCGGCGCTCCGGGACTCGCTGCGCTCGGCGGCATGAGAGTCGCCTGCGTCCAGCTCGGCGTCGAGGGCGGCGCCGTCGAGCGGAACGTCGAGAGTGCGGTCGAGCGGGTCCGGGCGGCCGCCGACGACGGGGCGGACCTGGTGGTCCTCCCGGAGCTGTTCGACGTGGGGTACTTCGCGTTCGAGGCGTACGCTCGCGCGGCCGAGAGCCTCGCCGGCGAGCGGCTGTCGCGGCTCGCCGCGGTCGCGTCTGACGCCGACGTCAACCTCCTCGCGGGGACCGTCGTCGAGGACCTCGCGGCATCCGCCGCCGACGGGCTCGACGTCCCGGCGGACGACGGGCTCGCGAACGCGGCCGTCCTGTTCGACCGCAAGGGAGAGCGACGGCTCGTCTACCGGAAACACCACCTGTTCGGCTACGGCTCCGAGGAGACCGACCGGATGGTCCCCGGCGAGGAGGTCCCGGTGATCGACCTGGAGGGCGTGCGGATCGGCGTCACGACGTGTTACGACCTCCGGTTCCCGGAGCAGTTCCGCGAGATGGTCGCGGCCGGCGTCGGGTGCGTGCTGGTGCCGAGCGCCTGGCCGTACCCGCGCGTGGAGCACTGGCGGACGCTCGGTCGGGCGCGGGCGATCGAGAACCTCGCGTACGTCGCGACCGTCAACGGAAGCGGCGCGTTCGACGGGGACGCGCTCTGCGGGCGGACGACCGTCTACGACCCGTGGGGCACCACGCTCGCGTCCGCGGACGAGGAGCCGACCACGGTGACCGCCGAGGTCGACCCGGAACGGGTGGCGGCGGTGCGCGAGGAGTTCCCCGCGCTGCGGGACCGGCGCTGACCGCAGCGTCGCGAGCGTCGGTCTCGACCCCGGTCGTCCGAGCGCGGACCGTCTGGTTTATACCGGAGAAGCCACTAGGAGCGCTTGCCGAAGTCCGACGCTTTTCTCGTTGGAGTTCGGCGACAACAACGCGCCCGTCCCGACCACTCGGGCGGCGACGCCGACGACAGCCCGGGGGTCCGCTGTCTGGCCGCCGCCCGCCCGCCTCCCGTCCGCTACGCTCCCCTTCGCCTCTCGTCCACCGCTCGACCCTTCCCTTTCGCCGTCCGTCACATTCCCCGCCGACGTTCGTGTTCGCCGCGCGTTCGGGGGGTTCGTCGAGCGGCGACCGCCGACAAGTATCGGTTCCGATAATTCGGACGATAGATTCTTGTCTCTCGTTCGGGTGACGGCAGACGCCGCGGACGAACCGGCCGGCCCAACCCCGCTTCGGGCGGACCGACCGGAGACTCGCTTCCACCGTCCGTCGTCCGCCGGCTCTCGGGTTCGGGTCCGATCCGCTCCCACACCGTACCCGATCCCGTTCTGCGGCGCGCGGCGACCCGCATGGTACAGGCGTTCGCGGCATCGGATCCCTCCGACGACGGAACCGTTTCGAAGCGCAAGGACGAAACCCCCGGATCCCGAACCGTCGGTCGAATGTTCCCCCGCGAGTACCGCGGCGTCGCCTTCGTCGTCGGCCTGTTCCTCGTCGTCCAGCTGGGCGCGTTGGCGCTCGTTCCCGAGTTTTCCGAGAGCGGCTATCAGGCGGTCGAAAACCCCGAGAACCCGACGAACAGCGTCGTGTACGTCGTCGCGATCCTCGTCATGACCGGCGTGATGCTCGCCGCGTTCAAGTACGACTTCGACGGCGCGGTCCGGCTCCTGATCGTCGGCGTCTCCGCGTGGCTCTCGTGGTACGTGTTCTCCGCGCTGGTGTCGCCGCTCGCGGCTGCCGTGCCGGCGGCCGCGGTCGGCGTCGCCCTGCTCGTCCACCCCGAGTGGTACGTGATCGACGCGGCCGGAGTGTTGATGGGCGCCGGCGCGGCCGGCCTGTTCGGCATCTCGTTCGGGCTGCTCCCCGCGCTGCTTCTCCTCTCGATCCTCGCCGTCTACGACGCCGTCTCGGTGTACGGCACCGAGCACATGCTGTCGCTCGCCGAGGGCGTGATGGACCTGAACATCCCCGTCGTGCTCGTGATCCCGCTGTCGCTGTCGTACTCGCTCCTGGGTAGCGACGAGGGGGGAGCGTCGGACCCCGACGGCGACGATGACTCCGCGGCCGTCGGCGCCGACGCCGACGAGGACGACCCCGACGAGGCCGACGCGGACGACCCCGAGCGCGCCGACGTCGCAGAGCCCACCCCGATCGAGGATCGCGACGCGTTCTTCATCGGGCTCGGCGACGCCGTGATCCCGGCGGTGCTGGTCGCGAGCGCGGCGACGTTCTCGCCGGCGGCGGGGCTCGCGGTCCCGCTCGTCGGGATCAACCTCCCCGCGCTGCTCGCGATGGTCGGGAGTCTCGCCGGGCTCGTCGTGCTGATGAGCTGGGTGATCAGGGGCCGACCGCACGCCGGGCTCCCCCTCCTGAACGGCGGCGCCATCGGCGGCTACCTGATCGGCTCCGTCGTCGCCGGCGTGCCGCTCGCGGACGCGATGGGAATCGCGGCGTTCGTCTGAACGGCCGAGGGCCGGAGACGCCGACTCACCCCGCCCGCGGTCGACACCGTTTTCTCGCCGGTCGCCGACGCTCGACCCGTGTCCGATCCGACCCCACACCACGTCGGCGTCACCGTCTCCGACCTCGACCGCGCCGTCGACTTCTACACGGAGACGTTCGACCTCGACGTCGCCGCCGAGTTCGCCGTGGGCGGCGAGGCGTTCGCGGACGCCGTCGCCGTCGAGGGCGCGGCCGCCGAGTTCGCGCACCTCGTCGCTGACGGGGAAGATACCCGGACGATAATCGAACTCGTCGCGTACGACCCCGAGGGGGAGGCGGCTCCCGATCCGGTGCTGAACCGACCGGGCGCGATCCACCTGGGGCTCTCCGTCGGCGACGTAGGGGAGTTCTACCGCGAGCTGGACGATGACGTGAAAACCCTCAGCGAACCGCGAACGACCGAGAGCGGGACCACGATCCTGTTCGTCGTCGACCCCGACGGCAACCTGATCGAAGTGCTGGACGCCTGAAATCGGGCGCGACGGGATCGACGCCCCGCCCGTCCCTCACTTCACCTTCGTGCCCGGACCGGCGTCCTCGTAGGTCGTGAGGAGGTCGGCCTCCTCGCCGGCGGCGAGCACCATGCCGTTCGACTCGACGCCGAACAGCTCCGCCTTCTCCATGTTGGCGAGCACGACGACCTTCGTCCCGGGCAGGTCGTCGACGTCGTGGAGCCGCTTGAGCCCCGCGACGATCGTCCGGGTCTCGGCGCCGAGGTCGACGCGGAGCCGCAGGAGGTCGTCGGCGCCCTCGATCCCCTCGGCCTCCTCGATCCGGCCGATCCGGATGTCCAGTTCCTGGAACTCGTCGAAGCTGATGCGGTCGTCGCTGATGGGTTCGATGTCGGTCATGTCGGATTCGTCGGTGGTGGCGTCGTCGGTCGATTCTTCCTCGTCGACGGCGTCTGCTCCGGCGCCGTCGTCCTCGCCGCCGGCTTCCGCCTCGGCGACCCGCGACTCCAGCTTCTCGTTGAGCGCCTCGACGCGCTCGTCTTCGATCTGCTCGAACAGCTCGGTCGGCTCCGCGAGGTCGCCCGCGGGCCCCTCGCGGGCCGCCTCGACGGTGACCTCGTGGACCGAGCCGTCCTCGCCGAGCTGGTCCCACAGCCGCTCGCACTTCTCCGGGGCGATCGGCTCGAAGAGGACCGCGATCGCCTTCGCGATCGCGACGCAGTCGTGGATGACTTGGGCGGCCTCGTCCGGCTCGTCGTCGACGAGCTTCCAGGGCTCGTTGCGCTGGATGTACTCGTTGCCGAAGCGGGCGAGCCCGGTGACCGCGTCGCCGAGCGCGCGGACGGAGTAGTCGTTGACCGCGGCCTCGACGTCGGCGATCGCCTCGTCGATGCGCTCCTCGACCTCGTCGCTCGTCGCGTCCGCGACGGGCGCCTCGTCGTAGTTGCGGTGGGCGAAGAGGAGCGAGCGGTAGAGGAAGTTGCCGACCGTCCCCACCAGCTCGGTGTTGACGCGGTCGGCGAACTTCTCCCACGAGAAGTCGACGTCCTGCTGGAAGCCGCCGTTGGTCGCGAGGTAGTAGCGCAGCGGGTCGGGGTGGAACCCCTCCTCTAAGTACTCGTCGGCCCAGACCGCGCGGTCGCGGCTCGTCGAGAACCCCTTGCCGCCGAGGGTGACGAAACCGCTCGCCATCACCGCGCGCGGCTCGGCGTGACCGGTCGCCTCCAGCATCGCGGGCCAGAAGATCGTGTGGTGCTGGATGATGTCGCGGCCGATCACGTGGACGATCTCGCCGCCCTCGGGGTAGTCCTCGCTCGCTCCCTCCGTCCACGCGGCCTCCCAGTCGAACTCATCGGCGCCGACGCGCTCGGAGTACTGCTTCGTCGAGGAGATGTACTCGATCGGGGCGTCGACCCAGACGTAGAGGACGAGGTCCTGCGGGTTCTCTCCGGGGTAGTCGATCCCCCAGTCCATGTCGCGGGTGATACACCAGTCCTGGAGCCCCTGCTCGATCCACTCGCGGGGCTGGTTCCGGGCGTTCGAGGTGCCCTCCAGCCGGTCGAGGAAGCCGGAGAGGTACTCCGAGAACTCCGAGACCGCGAAGAACTTGTGAGTGCGCTCGCGGTACTCGGCGGGGTTCCCGGTGATCGTCGACTCGGGGTCCTCGACCTCGCCGGGTTCGAGGTGGCGCTGACACCCCTCGTCGCACTCGTCGCCGCGGGCGTGCGCGCCGCAGTACGGGCAGGTCCCCTCGACGTACCGGTCCGGGAGGTACTGATCGTCGACCGGGTCGTACGCGACCATGATCTCCTTCTCGTAGACGTGGCCCGCGTCCTCCAGGTCGCGGACGAGCGCCTGGGTGACCGCGGTGTTCGTCTCGTCGTGGGTGTGGCCGTAGTTGTCGAACGCGACGTTGAACTTCGGGAACGTCGCGGCGTACCGCTCGTGCCAGTCGAGCGCGAACGCCTCGGGGGAGACGCCCTCCTGCTCGGCGTTGACCGCGACGGGCGTCCCGTGCATGTCCGAGCCGGAGACGAACGCGGTCTCCTGGCCGAGTCGTTCGAGCGCGCGGCTGTACACGTCGCCGCCGACGTACGTGCGCAGGTGGCCGATGTGGAGGTCGCCGTTGGCGTACGGCAGTCCACAGGTCACCACCGCGGGACGGTCGGTGGGGAAGTCGTCGTGGCTCATGTGGTGTGTGTTAGTCTCGTCGTGGATACGGGCCTAAAGCCCGCTGGTTCGGAACCGTCGGAGGCGCGCTCACAACAGGTCCCGAACCGCCCGCGCCGCGTCGGCGGCGGTCGGCGCGAGCACGTAGACGATCGGCTCGACGCCGACCGCGCCCGTCTGGTAGAGGACGAGCGCCCCCGCCTCCTCACCCGGCGGGAGGTCGGCGGCCGCGACCGCGGCGGCGACCGCCTCGCGCGTCGGTCGCTCGGCGTCGAACTCGACGGTCGAGTGCGACTCGGCGAGCGCCTCGACCGTGTCGGGGTCGTACCGAACGTTAACGGCGCCGCGGGCGGTCGCGCCGGCCTCGCGGGCCGCGAGCAGGACCGTCGCGACGTGCTCGCTCACGCCGAACTCGGGCTCGCCGGGGACCATCGCCCGCCCCTTCACGTCGACGAGGCGGCCGGGGACCGCGGCGACGTCGTCGATCGTCCGGGCGTCGTCGAGGCACTCGGCCACGTTGGCGCCGACGTTCGGGATGAGCGCGGCGAAGCCGGAGGCGTTCGTCAGGGTGCGGAGGCCGCGCCGCACCGAGCCGAGGACGCGCTCGCGCTCGCGGAGCCCGCTGTCGGGGTCGTGGACCGAGAACTCCACGTCGGCGTCGGCGAGCGCAGGCATCGCCTCCTCGTGGAGCTCGGCGAGGAGGTCGCCCTCCTCTAACCGCCGGATCAGCACCTCGATCTCGACGAGCGCGGCGACGGGGCTCAGGTCGCCGGCGGCGAGCCCCTCGCCGACCCGGTCGACCAGGTCGCGGACGCGCTCGTCGGCGACGATCCGCTCGTGGCGCGCCACGTCGCCGTGGGCGTACTTCGAGACGGCCGACTGCGAGATGCCGAGGGCGTCGGCGACTTCCCGCTGCGTGAAGCCGCGGTCGCGGAGGTCCTCGGCGAGCATGGAGCGGACCGTCGGGAGGAACTCGTCGACGACGACCTCCTCGATGAACTTCACCTGCGGTCCCCCCCGTCGCGGTCACCCCCGGCCGGCGACGTCCCCGCCTCACCGTCGTCGCCGTCGAACTCCGGGTCGTCGCCGATCCGGGACGCCTGCGGGCCGTCCTGGTCCTGGTACTTCGAGCCGCGCTCCGCGCCGTATGGGCGGTCAGCGGGCGATTTGAGCTCCGTGAACGTGAGCTGGGAGACGCGCATCCCGGGCGAGAGCGCGACTGGGGCGGTGCCGAGGTTCGACAGTTCGAGCGTTATCTGTCCCTTGTACCCGGGGTCGCACAGGCCGGCGGTGGCGTGGACGACGATAGCGAGCCGCCCCAGCGACGAGCGCCCCTCGACGTGCGCGACGAGGTCGTCCGGGATCTCGACGCGCTCCGTCGTCGTCCCGAGCACGAAGTCGCCGGGGTGGAGGATGAACTCGTCGCCCTCCGCGACGGTCGTCTCCGTGACGTACTCGCCGACCTCGTCGGCCTGGGTCGGGTGGATACAGGGGATGTTCGTGCGCTGGAACTCCAGGAAGCGCTCGCCGAGCCGCAGGTCGACGCTCGCGGGCTGGACCTGCTGGTCGACGTCGTCGAGCGGCTCGACCACGAGGTCCCCTTCGGCGAGCCGGTCGAGGATGTCCGCGTCCGACAGGATCATGTCGGGAGACGGGGTCCGGCCGGCTTAAAAGCTCCCGAATGCGACGTGAGTCGCCTCGTCGGTCCCGACGCGGGTCGCCGACGCGAGCGGCCGTCGCCGCCAGCCCGTCCTCACGCCGCCGCGAGCAGGAAGCCGAGGGCCGCGAGCACGCCGGCGACGGCCCCCGCGGTTCCGCGGTCGAGGTCGTGGGTCGCCTCCAGCCCGCCGACGACGATCACCCACTGGACCGCGATCACGACGAGTGACGCCGCCAGAAGCGGTCCCTCCACCGTCGACATCGCCGCGACGACCTCGTCCGCGATCGCCTCGACCGTGGTCCCCTCGACCGTCGTCGTCGCGAGCGCGTACCAGATCGCGGCGAGCCCGGCGACCAGCCGGAGCAGTTCCGGAACGAGCGACCACGCCGCGATCACGAACGAGTCGCCCACGGAGCCGCTCCCGCCGGTGAGGCGCGCGCCGGCGTGGAGCGCGAGCGCGAAGATCGCCCACCAGATCGGGACGCCGATCAGTCCGTACCCGGCGTAGCCGCCGGTCGCGCTCCGCAGCTCCTCGCCGACGTCGACCTCGACGCGCTCGGGCTCGTCGCAGCGCTCCTCGATGACTGGCGTGAGCGAGTCCTCGTCGTCGCCGAACGAGTCGCAGGTCGACGCCGGCGGACGGTCCGGGTTGTCGACGGTGACCTCTCGGTCGATCGTCGCGTCGAAGGCGATCCCGAGTCCGACGATCCCGGCGGTCGTCGCGACGGTGACGAGGGCGACGAGGCCGAGCGCGACGAGACCCGAGGTCAGCCGGTCGCTCTCGAAGCCGGCGCGGGAGCGGTCGAGGAGTCCGCGAGCAAACCGCTGGAGGAGGGCGAGCGGGGAGGGCATGGTCGAGAGATTCGCCAGATTCTACAAGTGTTTTGTCCCTCGGAGCGCGGCGTCCGCCGCCGTGCGGGTCACTCCCGTTCGGTCTCGGTCGCCGCGTCCCCCTCGGTCTCGGTCGCCGCGCCGTCGGCGGGGCTCTCTGCGCGCGCGTCCTCGGCGGCGCTCTTCCGGGCGCGGTCCGCGGCGAGCTCCCTGTCGATGTCGTCCTCGACGTACCCCATCGACTCCACGGTGACGACGTTGCCGCCGCCGGGATCGACGACCATCACCTCCTCGCCCTCCTCGATCTCGCCCTCGAGAGAGCGGGCGGCGTAGTAGGGGTTGAAACCGCCGCCGGAGAGCTTCACCTCGCCGCCCGAGGGCGTCACCGGCTCGGTGACGGTTCCGGTCTTGCCCTTCAGCGAGTCGCTGTCGCTCGTCTGTCGCTGCCCCTTTCCGCCGTACAGGTCGAACTCGTGGTAGCCGTAGAAGGCGGCCGCGCCGAAGACGAGCGTCAACAGCGCCATGACCAGCGTGAGGCCCGCGCCGACGATACCGAGCGAGGTCAACAGGAGCCCGCCGAGCCCCGCGCCGATCAGCGCGATGCCCACGACGATGAAGTTCGCGCCCGGCGCGAGCGCCTCCGCCATCGAGAGCAGCAGGCCGGCCGTCAGTAACAGGAGCGGGAGCGTGTCCGGACTGAGCAGCCCGGACTGGAGGAGCGCCCCCGTCCCGAAGAACAGGTCCATGTGCGGACGTACGGCTGCGTCGATATAAGTAGTGGGCGACCGACGGGACGGTCCGGCGCCCGGCCGGCGAGGCGGACGGCGCGCTCGGCGCGCTCAGAACCCGAACAGCAGGACGCCGACCGTGAGCGCGACGCCGAGCGCGACGAAGGCTGCGTTCTCGACGTCGATCGTCCCCGGTTCGATCGGCTCGTCCTCGGGCGTGCCGCTGTCCTCCGTAATACCGTCCGGTCCGACGTCCTCGACGGCGAACCGCCACTGGCGCCCCTCGTCGGCGGCGTCGGACCGGGTCTCGTTCGCCCGACTCCGCGTGTCGCCGTCGTCCTCGCTTCGCATACCCGGGGGTAGGCGGGTGGACGGTAAATGGCTGGCGGGTGAGAGAACAGCGGTCCCGGGAGCCGCGGTCGGTGAACGCGAGTTCGTCTACCGCTTGCGCGCCGCCGCGATTACGTCGCCGTCGTAGACGACGCCGCGCTCACCGTCGAGCGTGACGACGGCGCCGTCGACGACGCTCTCGGGGAGCGTCGCGCCGGAGACCATGGGAACGCCGAGCTCGCGGGCGACGACCGCGGGGTAGCCGGTCATCCCCTCGCGGGCGTCGACGATCCCGGCGAGCGCGTCGAGGTCGCCGGAGAACTCGCCCTCGAAGCCGCGGCCGAGCGCGACGATCGACCCCGCGGGGACCTCGCTCAGGTCGCCGTCGTCGGTCCGGTGGACGGGCGCGGCGACGCGGCCCGCGACGACCGCCTTCCCCGTCACGAGCGTCTCGGCGGCGACGTGGACCTTCAACGTGTTCGTCGTGTTCGTCCCCTCGAACTCCGTCAGCATGCCGGAGAGCACGACGAGCGTGTCGCCGGAGGAGGCGCCGCCGGTGTCGAGCGCCGCGTCGACCGCGTTGTCGAGGATCGACTCCATGTCGTGGGCGTACTCCGTCAGGACGGGGCGAACCCCCCACGAGAGCGCGAGCTGCCGCCGGATCCGGTCGTTCGGGGTCGTCGCGACCACGGGAACGCCCGGTCGGAACATGGCGGTCTTGCGGGCCGTGAAGCCGGACTCCGACACCGCGACGACGGTCGAGGCGCCGATGTCGCGGGCGAGGTACCGCGCGGAGCGGGCCAGCGCCTCGGTGCGCGAGCCCTCCGCGGCGGTCGGGACGCGCTGCTCGCGCGTCTCCGCGTACTCGTCGCTGGACTCGACCTGGCGGACGATCCGGTCCATCGTCTCCACGACGTTGACGGGGTCGTCGCCGATGGCGGTCTCGCCCGAGAGCATCACCGCGTCGGTGCCGTCGAGGACCGCGTTGGCGACGTCGGAGGCCTCCGCCCGGGTGGGGCGGCGCGAGTGGACCATCGAGTCGAGCATCTCCGTCGCCGTGATGACGGGGACGCCCGCGTTGACGCACGTCCGGATGATCCGCTTCTGGATGACGGGCACGTCCTCCAGCGGACACTCCACGCCGAGGTCGCCGCGCGCGACCATCACGCCGTCGGCCGCGTCGACGATGCCCTCGAGGTTCTCGACCGCGCCGGCCCGCTCGATCTTCGCGATGACGGGGATGTCGCCGCCGTCGCGCTCCTCGAGCTCGTCGGCGATCCGGTAGACGTCGTCGGCGTCGCGCACGAAGGAGGCCGCGACGAAGTCGGCGTTCGTTCGGGCGGCCAACTCGAGCTCCGCCTCGTCTGCGGGCGTGATCAGGTCGACGTCGATGGCGACGCCCGGGAGGTTGACGCCCTTCCGGGAGCTGAGCTTCCCGCCGGAGACGACGGTGGCGACGACGGACTCGCCGTCGACCCGCTCGACGCGGCACTCGATCCGCCCGTCGTCGAGGAGGATGGTGTCGCCCGGGCCGGAGGCCGCGATGGAGTGGGTGAGCCCCACGCGCTCGGGGGTCGCGTCGTCGCCCGCCGCGAACGCCACCTCGGAGCCCGTCGCGAGCGAGATCGGCTCGTCGAGCTCGGCGGTACGGACCTCCGGTCCCTTCAGGTCGACCATCACCGCGAGCGGGTCGTCGATAGCGTCGTCGACCGCGCGGGCCCGCTCGATGACCTTTTCGCGGTGGGCCGTCGTCCCGTGGCTGGCGTTCAGCCGGACGACGGACATTCCCGCGTCGGCGAGGGCGCGGATCGCGTCCCGGTCGTCCGACGCGGGACCGATCGTACAGACGATCTTGGCGTTGCGCATACCGCCGGCTTTGGCGGAAGGGCGCAAAAAGGCACACGGTTGAGTCGGGGGCGAGTGAACGTTCGTGACTGTTGCGTGCGCTCGCCGATCGCGTCCGAACCCGCGATGGTCACTATCATTTTATCACCCAGCGCCGCTGAGAGACGAGTCAGATGCGACGGCGTCGCCTCCTCGCCGGGCTCGCGGCCGCCTCGACGCTCGCCACCGCCGGGTGTGGCGACGACTCGGATGAGGAGATCCTCGAGCCGCCAGCGGAGGTCGTCAGCAGCGAACTCGTTCGCGAACACGAGGGGACCGAGGACGAGTCGGTCACGGTCGAAGGCGTCATCGAACGGACCAGCGACGAGGAGATCACGTACCTCGAGGTCCGGGTCCGCTTTCTCGACGCCGAGGGCGAGGTGTTGGACACCACGATCGAACAGGTGTCGGACGTCGACGACGGCGACCGCTGGGAGTTCTCCGTCGACTTCCCCGACGTCGGCGAGCGGGCTGCGCTCGTCGCCGACCACGAGGCCGAAGTCGTCGAAAATCCCTAACATGGATCGCACCGCTCCTCGCACGGACCGCACCGCCGCCGAGCCACGAACGCCGCCCAGTGACCGATCCGCGGGCCCAGGGTGCGGGTCGTGACGCCTGGGGCGGCGTCGGACGCGACCGCGGACGACGGGGCGGAGTCACCGACGGCCTCGAGCCCCTCGACCGAGGTCCGCGAGGACACGACGGACACGTCGGTGCCGACCTCGAACGTCGGCGACCAGACGATGGCCGAGCAGGGCGGCATCACCTTCGCAGGCGAGCTGATCAAAAAGGGGTTCGGCTTCCTCGTCGTCGCCGTGATCACTCGGCTCGTGAGCCCCGGCGTCTACGGGCTGTTCGTGCTGTCGACGTCGGTGCTTCACCTCACACAGGTGTTCGCCAGCGCGGGGTTACACCGCGCGATAGACTACTTCGTTCCGCAGTACCTCGACCGCGACGAGCCCGGTCGAGCCCGCGGTGTGACGATACAGGTGTTCGCCCTCCTGCTTCTGACGTCGACGGTGACAGGGATCGGCGTGTTCCTCGCCGCGGACGCGCTCGCGGCCGCGTTCGACGAACCGGGCGTCGCGACGGGGCTTCGAATGCTCGCCGTCGCGCTCCCGCTGCTTGCGGTTTTCAACGGATTGATGGCGTCCTACAGCGGTATCAAGCGGCTCAAATACCGGGTGTACGTCCGCGACATCACCAGGCCGACGGTGCGACTGGTCGCGACGGTCGGGCTGCTCCTCGTCGGCTTCGGCCTCGTCGGTATCGTCGGCGGCTACGTCATCGGCCTCGTCGTCGGGATCCTGTTCGGGATCGTCTTGCTGGCCCAACGAGACACGCTGAAAGGCGGCCAGACGGTGTTCACGCCCGTCCGCGAGATCCTCTGGTACGGACTGCCGCTTGCGCTCGCGGGCGTCATTTTCGTCGTGATGGGACAGGTCGACTACTTCGTCGTCGGCTACTTCATGTCCTCGGACGACGTGGGTATCTACCGGATCGGGTACATGCTCGCGGCGAACCTCTTGGTCTTCTTCTCGTCGCTCGCGCCCGTGTTCAAGCCGCTCATCGCCGAGCGGCGCCAGGACCGCGAGGAGGTCGCCAAGCGGTATCGGACCGCGACGCGGTGGGTGCTCGCGCTCTCGTTGCCGATGGCCGCCGTCCTCGTCCTCGGCGCCGACGCGTACCTCTCGCTCGTGTTCACACCGCAGTATACGGCCGCGAGCGGTGTCGTTCTCACTCTGGTCGTCGGCTACCTGGTGAGCGTGACCGCGGGTGGTCCCGGCGGGACGCTCCTCCAGGGGCTCGGCTACTCCCGCATGGTGTTTCTCAACTCCACGATCCTCCTGGTCGCCAACGTCGTCTTCAGCGTCCTTCTGGTGCCGCGGTACGGCATTCTCGGCGCGGGGGTCGGGACGATGCTCGCGCTGACGCTCTCCGGGACCGCCGCGCTCCTCGAGGTGTACCACTACCAACGGATCCACCCGTTCACGCACGAACTCGGCCTCGTCGTCCTCGCGTGGCTTCCGGCGCTCGCGGTCGGGGCGCTGCTCGTCACGTTCGTGTCGAACGGCCTGGTGGTGGCCTCGGTGCTCCCGGTCGCCGTCGTCGGCACCTACGCGCTCGCCGGGCGGTCGCTCGGCGTCGTCACTCCGGCGGACGTCGAAGTCGCCGAACGGGTCCTCCCCCGGTCCGTCGTCGATCGGCTCCGCAGCGCCGCCGATGCGTAGCGGAATCGGATATTCCTCGCCGACGGCGACCCGGACCGGTCTCAGTAGGCCACGCCGACGACGACCGCCGTCGAGAGGAGGCCCGCGACGAGGAATATCCGGTTCGCCCGGGGGTTCTTCGCCGGCATCAGATCGAGCGTGTAATGCGCCGTCGACAGCGGTCTGAAGGGGCGGATCCCCATCGGCGTGATCGCGTCTCCAGCGATGTGCGAACACAGCGACAGCGTCACGGTTCCGCCGACGAACGCGGGCGTCCATCCCGGGATCGCGTGGCCGGCGCCGCCGGCGAGCGCGACCGCCGCGAGAACCCCGGCGAGCAGACCGGCCGCGAACGCGAACGCGAGGGTGTGGGTCGGTCCTCGGTGCGGTCCCGGGAGCTGCTGGTCGACGTCGGGCAGCGTGGCGACGGCGACGGAGAGACCGCCGCCGAGGAGCGTCAGGCCGGGCTCTCCGACCGTGAGCGTGGCCCCCGCGACGGGGGCGTACGCGAGCAGGGCGATGCCGACGTGCCCACGCCAGTACATATTCGATATCCGCTCATCCCGAATAAAAATGCGTCGCCCGTGGGAGCGACGCGGAGCGGTCGGTTCCGATTCGGACGCCGGCGCTCTCCGTCGCGTTTGGGCTTCTCGGTCGTTTCGGGGCCCCTCCGTCGCGTCGGTGCGCTCTTAGTCGTCGGCGGGGGCGTCGCCGGCGGAGAGCCGGACTTCGGGGCCGTCGACGCCGAGCTCGTCGAGCGCGGTCTGTGCGGCGCGCTTGCCCGAGACGAGCATCGCGCCGAACGTCGGTCCCATCCGCGGGAGGCCGTGGGCTGTCGCGACCGCCACCCCGGTCGCGATCAGCCCGTCGTGGACGACGCCGGTGTGCTCGACGACGGCGTCCTCGCTCGCGCCGACCCACATCGAGTCGTGGCCGGGCGAGTCGTGACCGGGGGCGCCGTACTGGTCGTCGCCGGTCCGGTCCATCCCGGTGTTGTGCTCCCGCGCGTGCTCGATGCCGGGCGCCGACAGGACGCCGCGCTCGTCGAGCTTGCTGATCGCGACCGCGTCGTGGCCGGTCGCGTCGATCACGAGGTCGGACTCGACCGCGATCGGGTCGACGCAGGTGATCTCGCGCGGGAGCGCGTGGACGGGGGTCCAGTTCATCACGATCCCGCCGACGCGGTGGTCCTCGCGGACGACCAGGTCGGTGAACTCGGTCATGTTCTGGGCGCGCGCGCCGGCGTCGCAGGCCGCCTTGATCAGCCCGGAGCACGCCTCGGGGCCGGCCGCCGTGTACAGCCCCTCGACGTCCGCGACCGGATCGTAGTCGACGTCGAGGTCGTCTAAGATCTCCTGTGCGGGGTCGCGGACCGTCACGGTGTTCATCAGGAACCCGCCGAGCCAGAAGCCGCCGCCGAGGTAGTTGTTCTTCTCGACTATCATCACGTCCCGCTCGGCCAGCTCCTTCGCGGCCATCAGTCCGGAGGGGCCGCCACCGAGGACGATCACGTCGGAGTCGGTGAACTCGAGGAAGACGTCGGTCCACTCCGCGCCGATGGCCCGCGTCACGTCGGTCTCGCTCACGTCGCTGAAGCCGTCGAATCCGTGTATAAAACTGAGTAATACTACTGAGTTGTAAAAGGCGTTGCGGTCGGGGCGACCGCCCGCCGCGTGGCCGTCGGATGGCACGCCTCCCGACGCCCCCGACTCGTAGCCTTTTTACCCGCGCTGGCGGTAGACGGACTCACTATGGCTGAGGACAAGGCACGAAGCACCGGGAGTGCGGGCCGATTCGGCGCCCGCTACGGGCGGGTCTCCCGCAAGCGGGTCCAGGACATCGAAGAGGAGATGCAGAACGCGACCGTCGACGGCGACGACGTCACGCGCAAGGGCACCGGCATCTGGGTGAACGAGGAGACCGGCGAGACGTTCACGGGCGGAGCGTACCGCCCCGAGACGCCCGGCGGCCGCACCGTCCGCCGCTCCATCCGCGCCGCACTCGCCGACGAGGAGTAGGCCGTGAGCTACAAGTGCTCCCGCTGTAAGCGCGACGTCACCCTCGACGAGTACGGCGGCGTGCGCTGCCCGTACTGTGGCCACCGCGTCCTCCTGAAGGAGCGCGGCGGCGACATGAAGGAAGTGAACGTCGAGTAACCCCCCGGCTCGCCACTCCCCGTGACGGCGACCCGCGCACACCGGACGACGCTCTCGTTCCGCTACCACTCCGAGCGGCGCGCACGGGTCGTCGCCGACGCGCTGGCCCCGGAAGTCGGCGAGATCGACGACGCCCGCTCGGCCGCGGACGTCGTCCGCGAGGGCGACGCGGTCCGGGTCAGCGTCGTCGCGGACGACCTCGTCGCGCTCCGCGCGGGGGTAAACAGCTGGTCGCGGCTGGTCCGGGTCGCCGAGCGGGTCGACGCCGGAGCCGGTCGGGAGTAGCCGCCGTCCGACTATCGGATCGCCCGCGAGTCGGCAGTATACGGGTTTTACCGCGGGATCGCTCCGCCAGCCGAGAAGTCGGGGGTTTTTCCGTCCGGGTCGCCTCGATTCGCCCATGCAAGGGAACATGCCGCCCGAGGCACAGGAGAAGATAGAGGAGCTGCAGGACCTACAGGAGACCGCACAGCAGGTCGCCCAGCAGAAGGAGCAGGCGAAGGCCGCGCTCAACGAGTCGAAGACGGCTCTCGACGCCCTCGAAGACGTCGACGAGGACGCCGGGATGTACCGCGAGATCGGCGAGGTGCTCGTCGAGACCGACTACGAGTCCGCCTACGACGACCTCGAGAACAAGGTCGACTCCCTCGAGGTGCGCGTCGAGCAGCTCGAGAAACAGGAGACGCGCGTCGAAGAGCAGTTCGACGACCTGCAGGGCGAGCTCCAGCAGCTGCTCCAGGGCGGCGCCGGCGGCGGCCCGATGGGCCCGGGCGGTCCGGGCGCGGGCGGCGCGTGAGCGAGCGATGAGCGACGATCCGGCGACCGGGGAGCCGAGCGACGACGGACCGAGGGGTGACGACCCGAGCGACGACGAGGTCGTCCGAACCGCCGCGACGGCGGCCGAGGGCGTCGTCTTCGCTCACTACGACCAGTCCGCGGTGACCGACCTCGACGTCACGGTGACGTTCGAGGAGGGCGTGCTCGACGTCGACGTCTACCTGAACGCCCCAGACGACCCCGATCCCGACGCGGTCGCCCGCGAGGCGGCCGAAGCCGCCGGTGAGGCCGTCGACGAGCTGTTCGCGGAGTAGGCGGCCGTTTTCCCTCCCGTTCTCCCGACCGTCGAGTCGAATCGCCGCGTCCACGACGCGCGTCCGACGCGGAACGCGACGGTCGCGAGCGGTCCGATCGCGTGGGGCCCACCGATCGGTAACTATTAATCATATTATTGTGTAATGATACCGTATGTCATCCAGCTACGGCGGCAGATCGGCGTTCGAGCGGCTCCGGGTACGGCTGGACGAGCGGCCGCACGCCTGCAGGGGGTGCGGGTTCGTCGACGACGCGGGCGGATGGGAGGCGGCCACCACGGGCGCGACCGTCGAGTACCGCCGAGAGTGCCCGAGCTGCGGGACCGAGCACGTCCGGCGGTACCAGCTCTAGGGTCGCCGGAACCGTGCGTCGCGCCGACGGATACGACGCGATCCTCTGCCCGATCGACGGGAGTTCCGGAAGCGGCGCCGCCGTGGAACACGCCTGTTACCTTGCGGAGCTGGCCGACGCGCGGCTCCACGCGCTGTTCGTCGTCGACGAGACGATCGCGGGCGCCGACGGCTGGGACGTGGTCGTCGAGCGCGAGGAGGAGCGCGGCGAGCGCGCGCTCGACGCCGTCGGCGAGGCCGGCGCGGAACGCGGGATTCCGGTCGAGAAGCACCTCCGACGCGGCCGGCCGCACGAGGAGATACTGGACGCCGCGAGCGACTACGGGGTCGACCTGATAGCGATGGGGACCCACGGGCGGACGGGGATCGGCCGGTTCGTCGCCGCGGGCTCGGTGGCCGAGCGGGTCGTGCGTCACAGCGGCGTGCCGGTGTTGACCGCGCGGCTGGAGGGGTGAGACCGCCCTAGGCCGACTCGCAGATCGAAACGAAGTTCTCGAAGACCTCCTCGCCGCGCTCGGTGTGGGCGACCTCCGGGTGCCACTGGACGCCGTACAGCCCCGCCTCGGGGCTCGACATGGCCTCGATGCCGCAGACGTCGGAGGTGGCGGTCCGGGTGAACCCGTCCGGGAGCCCCTTCACCTCGTCGGCGTGAGAGGCCCACACGCGGGTCTCGGGCGCGAGCGAGCCGACGAGCGGGTCCTCGTCGTCGACGATCTCCACGTCGACGTCGGCGTAGCCGCCGTAGTCGCCGCCGCCGACCTCGCCGCCGAGTTCGGCCGCGATCAGCTGCATTCCGAGGCAGATCCCGAACACGGGCACGTCCAGGTCGAGGTAGTCGGGCGCGTTGCCGACGCGGTCCATGTCGGGGCCGCCCGAGAGCACGATCCCGTCGGCCTCGACCTCGTCGGCGGGCGCGTCGGCGTCGACGATCTCGGTGTCGACGCCGAGGTCGCGGAGCGCCCGCCGTTCGAGGTGCGTGAACTGGCCGTGGAGGTCGATGACGACGATCCGGGTCATGGCCCAGATTGACGGCTCCCGCACAAAAACGGCTCGGAACGGGACGCAGTATCGTGGTGATCTCAACGCTTACGTTACCACAGTGATACACGAATACGGATCAAAACGGAGATCGCCGGTGGGAGGGTGCCACTCCGCGGCCCGATCAGAGGTCGAGCGGCCCCTGCTTGAGGAACTCCCGGAGCAGGACGGTCGCGTACGACCCGCTCGGGAGCGCGAACGCGAATCTGGGGTCTCCGTCCGCGAACGTCACGTCGAGGTCGGTGCGAAGGAGGAGCGCTCGCCGCGTTCCCGAGGAGTCGAACTCGCCCGGGAGCGCGAAGTCGCCCGGCTCGATCCCCGCGTCGGCGAGGACCTCGCGCTCGATGTCGCCGGGCTCGCCATCGCCGAGCTCGGTCTCCGTGCCGACGAGCGGGGCGGTGACGAACGCCCGCCCGCGCTCGCAGTGCCGCGAGACGACCGACACCCGGTCGGCGTCGATCCGCTGGAGCCGGTCCGCGTCCGGCGCGTACAGCCCGTCGGGGGCGTCGCGGTCGGCGAAACAGACCACGTCGCCGGCGACGGGACGGTCGAAGGGGAGCCCGCGGCGGAGCCGCTCGCTGACGATCCGGTTGAAGAGGAACGACTGCGCGGCGTTGACGAACAGCCGCTGGAGGTTCGACGGCACCGCCTCCAGCGCGTGCCACCAGTCGTCGTGGTCCGGGGGCGCGTCGGGGTCGACGCCGCGGTCGGCGAGCCGGTGGACCATCGAACGCTCGAACCGGAGCTTACCGGGGATCGCGTCGAGGCAGGCGCGCCAGTCGCCGTCGCCGGTCCCGTCAGCGGCGGGACCGGATCCCCCCTCCGCCCCGAACGCCGCGTCGACGCGGTCGCGCGCGGTCCGGGTGTCGTCCGGCTCCGTCTCGGCGGGGTTACCCGCGTACAGCCGGACCGCCTCGCGGGGGTCGCGCCGAGCGATCGCGAGTCCGACGACGTGGGTGACGGGCCGTCGACTGCCGAAGCGCTGCTGGCCGAAGTAGTTCGGGACGCCGACGGTCGCGTCGGTCGTGGAGTCGTCGCCAGCGTCGTCATCGCCGCCGCTCGCGTCGTCGCCCGCGAACGCCCGGAGGTCGCGCACCGCGTCGGCGACGCGCTCGGGGGCCTCCTCAACCGCGTCGGCGACGCGGATCTCGAAGGCATTGCCGGCGAGGTCGCCGAACGAGAGCCGGCGTCCCGCGCGGCCGAGCGGCTCGACCTCGGCGCCGCGGATCGCGGGGAGCTCGTCGGGGTCGACCCCGCGGAGGGTGAACAGCTGCGTGGTGACGGCGCGCTTGTCCTTCGTCCCGGCCCAGGAGACGCGCTCGCGGCTGATCCCGAGGGCGTCGGAGATCCGGCGCGCGAAGTCGTTCGTGTCCCAGTCGCGCAGGGTGACGCGGACGACCAGCTCGGGGTAGCCCCCGCGGTCGGCGTCGAGCGGCGCCGACTCGAACGCCTCCAGTTCGCGGACGCGGAAGTCCTCGGGCGACTCGCGGAGCCGACCGCCGATCCCGTCCGCGTCGCTGACGTAGTACTCGATCCCGACGGCGCGCTCGGTCGGATGCGCCTCGCGGAGGGCGTGGTCGACGGTCATCTAGTACAGCGAGAGGTCCCCGGTCACGCGGTCGACGCTCTCGTCGCGTGCGGGCCCGACCGCGAGCGCGGTGACGGTTCCGGGCTCCAGCTGGGTGTGGCCCGCGTCGCGGACGATCGCGTACGGGAGCCCCTCCTTGTCCGCCTTGTCGGCCAGCTCGAACAGCTGGCGCTCGGAGTCGCCCTTCAGCACGACCTTCTTCTGTCCCTCGCCCTGCCACTTCTTTCGGGCGCGCCGCCCCGCGTCCTGGTACGCGGACAGCGACGCGTGCGCGACCTGCGCGGCGAGCTTCCCCTCGCCCATGCCGATGTCCGTCCGGGCGACGATGGCCTGTTTCATGCCGGATCTCACCGCCGCCGCGGGTTTAGCGCTTTTCTCTCGTCCGCCTCGTCGGCGGCCGGCGCGCGCGCGACCGGCACGACGGCGGGGGCGTTCCCGCGAGACGGGGCCAACCGCGGCGTTAAAACGCGCGAGGCCCCGAGGTGAGGTATGCATCGCAGAGGGCTCCTCCGACGGGTCGGCGCGGCCGGGATCGGGGTCGGGGCGACGGCCGCCCTCGCCGGGTGCGCCGGCGTCGGCGGCGACCCGGACTACGACGTGGGGATGGTCGCGGACGGGTACCGCCCGGCGGAGCTGACCGTCTCCGTCGGCGACACCGTCGTGTGGGAGAACACGAGCTCGCGGACCCACACCGTCACCGCCTACGAGGGGGGCATCCCCGACGACGCCGAGTACTTCGCCTCCGGCGGCTACGAGAACGAGCCGACCGCCCGCGCCGAGTGGACCTCGGAGTTCGGCGGCGGCCTGGAGACGGGCGACCGGTTCTCGCACGCGTTCGAGGTCCCGGGCCGGTATGACTACGTCTGTCTCCCGCACGAGACGGGCGGCATGTACGCGACCGTCTTCGTGGAGGAGTGACGTGCGGCGAGCCCGCGACGCGCACGGCCCGGGGCGGACCGACTCAGCGCAGCCTGGAGCGAGGCCGGCCGGCGTGGACGAAACGCATTACCGCGCGAGGCGACAACGCTCGGTGATCAACCACCAATGACCGCCTCGACGCTGCTGGGAGTCGACGTCCTCCTGTTCCTCGCCATCGGGCTGCTCGGCGGCGCCCACTGCATCGGCATGTGCGGCCCGCTGGTCACGGTGTACGCCGGGCGGATGCGGGAGGGGAGCGGCCGAGCCGACGGCGGGAACGCGGCCGACGGCGCCGGCTCTCCGACCGGGACCGGCGGGAGCGCGACCCGCCGCGGGAGCCACCTGACCACCTACGAGGTGCGCCAGCACGCGCTGTTCAACCTCGGGCGCGCCGCGAGCTACGCGACCATCGGCGCGGCGCTCGGCGCGCTCGGCGGCGCCGTCCTCGTCACGACGGCGACGCTGACCGGCGCGGCCGAGGCGGTCCGCGGTGTCGTCGGCCTCGGCGTCGGCGCGGCCGTCATCCTCGTCGGCGTCCGGTACGTCCTCGGCGGCGCGACCGGCGGGGTCCACCTCCCGGGGCTCGAACGCGTCACCGGCTGGCTCACCGGTCACGTCGACCGGCTCGCGAACGGCCCCGGGATCGTCGGGCTCGGCGCGGTCCACGGCCTGCTCCCCTGTCCGATCCTCTACCCGGCGTACCTCTACGCGTTCGCCAGCGGCTCGGCCGTCAGCGGCGGGGTCGCGCTGGCGGCGCTCGGGATCGGGACCATGCCCGCGGTGTTCCTCTACGGCACCGTGATCGAGAGCGTCGACGCGGTCCACCGGCGCCGGGTCCACCGGCTGCTCGGCGTCGCCTTCGTCCTGCTCGGCTACGTGCTGTTCGCTCACGGACTGATGGCGATCGGGGTCCACGTGCCGCACCCGCGGCTCCCGTTCTGGAACCCGCTCGACGCCGGAATGGCCGGAGGTCACTGACCGATGAGCGCCCCCGACTGCACCCTCTGTGAGCTCCCGACCGAGGGCGTCGACGTCGTCGACGGCGACGGCAACGAGTTCTGCTGTTCCGGCTGCCGGGACGTGTACGCGGCCCTCGGCGACGTCGACGTCGACGCGGAGGCGGTGCGCGAGCGGCGGCAGGCTGGCGAGGGGGAGGCGGGCGGCGGCCCCCGAGACGAGGTCCCCGCCGACCACGAGGCGACGTTCCTCGAGGTGGACGGGATGCACTGCGCGACCTGCGAGGCGTTCATCGAGGCGGTCGCGACCCGGACCGAGGGCGTCAGCGCCGCCAGCGCGAGTTACGTCACGGACACGGTGCGGATCGACCACGACCCGGACGCCGCGTCGACCGACGACCTCGCCGAGGCGGTGAGCGGGCTCGGCTACAGCGCGTACCCGCGCGACGACGCCTTCGCCCGCCGGCAGGCCGACAACATGGCGACCGCGCGGGTCGCGGCGGGCGTCATGGTCGGGATGGCCGTCATGCTCCAGTACGTCGTTATCATCTACCCGACGTACTTCGCGTTCCCCTTCTACGACGAGCGCACGCTGGAGTACCTGAACCAGGCGATGTCGTCGACGTCGGGGACGTACTTCTTCATCGTGATCGCGGTCTTGACGACCGTCGTCCTGTTTTTCACCGGCAAGCCGATACTGCGGGGGGCGTACGTCAGCGCGAAGACCCGGTCGCCGAACATGGACCTCCTCGTCGCCATCGCGGCGGTGAGCGCCTACGCGTACAGCACGCTCGCGGTGATCTTCGTCGAGTCGCCGTCGATCTACTACGACGTGACGGTCGCGATCGTCGTGATCGTCACCGTCGGCAACCGCTACGAGGACTCGGTCAAGCGGCGCGCGACCGACCTCCTCTCCGATCTCACCGCGGTGCAGGTCGACAGCGCCCGACGGCTGGTCGGGGGCGAAGACGAGAGCGAGACCGAGGAGGTCGCCATCGACGCGCTCTCCCCCGACGACCGCCTCCTCGTGCGGGCCGGCGAGCGCGTCCCGGTCGACGGCGAGGTCGTCGCGGGCGACGCCGCGGTCGACGAGTCGGTCGTCACCGGCGAGTCGATGCCGGTCCGGAAGACCCGCGGCGACGACGTGGTCGGCGGTTCCGTGGTCGCGGACGGCTCGCTCACGGTCGCGGTCGGGCCGGACGCGAGCTCCAGCCTCGACCGCGTCGCGGAGCTCGTCTGGGACCTCCAGAGCGGAAACCACGGCGTCCAGAAGCTCGCCGACCGCCTCGCGACCGTCTTCGTCCCGGTCGTCCTCGCGGTCGCGGTCGTCGCCGCCGCGGCCAACCTCGCGCTCGGCAACGGCGTCACCGAGGCGATGCTCGTCGGGCTCACCGTGCTCATCGTCTCGTGTCCGTGCGCGCTCGGTCTCGCGACGCCGCTCGCGGTCGCCGCGGGGATCCGCGACGCCTTAGAGCGGTCAATCGTGATCTTCGACGACACCGTCTTCGAGCGGGTCCGCGACGCGGAGACGGTCGTCTTCGACAAGACGGGGACGCTCACTACCGGCGAGATGGAGGTGCTTCGGGCCGACGTCGACGACGACCTGCTCCGCCTCGCAGCCGCGCTGGAGGAGCGCTCGGCCCACCCGGTCGGGCGAGCGATCGCCGCGGCGCGAGCGAGCGCTGACGGGGGCCCGCGAGACACCGACGCGTCCCCGGCCCCCTCCGCGGTAGCCGACGGCGGGACGACCGAGACGGCATCGCCCGCCGGCGAGCCCGACGCGGCCGCCGAGGACGACGCCCGCGAGACGCCCGTCGTCGAGGCGTTCGAGAGCCACGCCCGCGGCGTCTCCGGCGTCGTCGACGGCGTCCGGGTCGTCGTGGGGCACCCCGCCCTGTTCGACGAGCGCGGCTGGACGGTCTCCGACGCGATCCGGGAGGCGGTCGCCGAGGCGCGCGACGTGGGGCGCGTCCCGGTGGCTGTCGGACGCGACGGCGCCGCCGAGGGCGTCGTCGTGGTCGGCGACGAGCTGCGCGAGGGGTGGGAGGAGACGGTGACCGCCCTCGCGGACGCGGGCGTCGACGTGGTCGTGCTCACGGGCGACGACGAGCGCGCGGCGACCGTCTTCAGCGAGCACGACGCGGTCGCCTCGGTGTTCGCGGGCGTCCCGCCCGAGGGGAAAGCCGAGACGATCGAGCGGCTGAAGGCGAGCGGGCTGACCGTGATGGTCGGCGACGGGACCAACGACGCGCCGGCGCTCGCCGCGGCGGACCTCGGGATCGCGCTCGGCGGCGGCACGGCGATGGCGGCCGACGCCGCCGACGCCGCCATCGTGGACGACGACCTCGGCTCCGTGGCGACCGTCTTCGAGCTCGCGCGCGCGGCGGGCCGGCGCGTGAAGGGGAACATCGGCTGGGCGTTCTGCTACAACGCGGTCGCAATCCCGCTCGCGGCGACCGGCCTGCTGAACCCGCTGTTCGCCGCCGTCGCGATGGGCGCGTCGAGCCTGCTCGTGGTGACGAACTCGTCGCGCGCGCTGCTGTCCGACGACTGAGTCCCCTCGGGACCGTCCCACGACGGGCCCGTGCCCGTCCGCGGCCGCGCCCGCCCCGACCACAAGCGACTTTCGGCTCACGCGAGTAGTGGCGGGCGATGACAGATCAAACACAGCAGCCCGCCGTACCGACCCGCAACGGGATGCCCGTCCTCGGGCTCGGCACGTGGGAGAACGACGACCCCGCGCAGTGTACCGAATCGGTGGCGAACGCGCTCGACGCCGGCTACCGCCACGTCGACACCGCCCAGATCTACGGCAACGAGGCGGCGGTCGGCGAGGGGATCGCCGAGAGCGACGTGGACCGCGAGGACGTCTTCCTCGCGTCGAAGGTGTGGATCGACAACCTCGCGCCCGCGGACGTCGCCTCGTCGACCCGCGAGAGCGTAGAGAAGCTCGGCGTCGACGCGGTCGATCTCATGTACGTCCACTGGCCGGCCGGGGAGTACGAGCCGGCGGAGACGCTGCCCGCGTTCGCCGAGTTGCGCGACGAAGGGCTGATCGACCGCATCGGCGTCTCCAACTTCGAGCCGGAACACCTCGACGAGGCGACCGACGCGCTCGGCGAGGCGCCGTTCGCGAACCAGGTCGAGATGCACCCGCTGCTCCGACAGGAGGAGCTCCGCGAGTACGCCGACGCCAACGACGTCGAACTCGTCGCCTACTCCCCGCTCGCCCGCGGCGAGGTCCTCGACGACCCGGCGGTCGTCGACATCGCCGAGAAACACGGCGTCAGCGCAGCGCAGGTAAGCCTCGCGTGGCTCCGCGAGTCCGGCGTCACCGCCATCCCGAAGGCGACCGGGATCGACCACATCCGCGACAACCTCGCGAGTCTCGACCTCGAGCTCGACGACGAGGATGTCGCGGCGATCGACGAGCTCGGCCGGACTGACCGCCAGCTCAACCCCGACTTCGGACCGGACTGGGAGTAGTTTCGACGTCGACCGCAGCCGCGCGTCCGGTTACGGGAATTGCCGTGGGCGTGGCGCCGCTCAATCGACGATCCCCGGCAGCCGGACCGTGATCTCGTTCCCACGATCGGCGCCGGACTCCACCGTAATGCTCCCGTTCGAGATCTCCACGCACCAGTAGACGAGCCAGAACCCCAGCCCGCTGCTGTGGTACACGTCGGTCATGTCGTGGTCGCCGGTGAGGACGTTCGCCTCGATGGCCGGTATCGGCGTGTGATCGTCCCGAATCACGAGTTCCGCGTGCTCCGGGGTCCGACGGAGCCGGACGCCCACGGTCGGATCGTCGCCGTCGGCGTGTCGGATCGCGTTTTCGAGCAGCTCGATCACCGCCGCTCGGAGTTCGGCACACCCCTCGACCGCGACCGGGTCGAGCGTCGACACCTCGATCGAGGCGTGCGGGTAGCGGTCCCGGGCGGCCGCCACGCACTCGGTGACCGCCTCGTCGAGCCGGATCCGTTCGATGTTCCCCTGTCCGGTGATGAGATCGATGATCTCGCGCTCCTTCTCGGCGGTCTCTAAGAGCTGTTCGCCGACCCGACGGATCACGGCGGTGTGTTCGGCCGTGTTCGGCACGTCCTCGAGGACCTCGGCCGTGCCGAGGATGACGTTGAGGTCGTTCCGGAGGTTGTGTCGGAGGAGGTTGTCCATCACGACCAACTGGCGCTCGCGGCGGCGCCGGTCCGTGATGTCTCTCGTGAACCCCGTGATGCGGACCACCTCGCCGTCGACCGTGATCGGTTCGCCCTGGACCCAGATCCAGCGGCTGTACCCCTCGTCGGGGTTCACCCGGTACTCCATGTCGACGGGAGTCCCCTCGGAGAGCAGCCCCATCGCCTCCTCGACCGCGGGCACGTCGTCGGGGTGGACCGTGTCGAGAAACGCCTTGGGGTCGTCGGTGACCTCCGACACGGACCCCCCGTAGACGTCCTCGTAGGCCGGGTTCACGAACAGCAGTTCGGACCAGTCGGCGTTGAACATCCAGAGCACGTCGCCCGAGACGGCCGCGATCTCCCGGAGGTGCGAGGCGGTCTCGGCGCGCTCGCGCTCGGCCTCGACCCGGTCGGTGACGTCCCGAGAGCTGACCACGAAGCCGTCGAGCGCGGAGTCGGTGAGGTTCGACATCCGGCTCTCCAGCCAGACCCACGACCCGTCCGCGGCCCCGTGGCGGTACTCGACGGTCTCCTCGGCGAATCCGTCGCTCTCGATCACTCGGCGGAACGCGCGGCGGACCCGACGCTCCTCGTCGGGGTGGACGTACTCGAAGGCGTTCTCGCCCACGAGCTCGTCCGGCGTGAACCCGAGAATCCGCTCCACCGCTCCGTTGAGGTACACGAACGTCCCCGCCTCGTCTAAGAGGACGATCTTGTCCTGGGTGTGGTCGAGCAGCAGTCCGAGAGGCTCGGACTCGTTCATCCCCTCTACGTCTCGCGTGAACGTGTATAAAATCCCGGCCGTCGGCGGCGCCGCCGATCAGACGTGCGTTTCGAGGAACTCGACGATCGCGCGGTACGCCTCGATGCGGTTCTCCAGCTTCGAGAAGCCGTGGCCCTCGTCGTCGAAGATCAGCTTCCGCACCGGGACCCCCTGTTCGCGCGCCTCCTCGACGATCTGTTCGGCCTCGCCCACGGGCACCCGCGGGTCGTTGGCGCCGTGGAGGACGAACAGCGGGGCGGCGATGTTCTCGATGTTGTTGATCGGCGAGATCGACTCCAGGAACTCCCGATCCCCCTCGAGCGAGCCGTACTCCGCCTCGCGCAGCTCGCGGCGCCAGTCGCCGGTGTTCTTCAGGAAGGTGACGAAGTTCGCGATACCGACGACGTCGACGCCCGCGGCCCACAGGTCCGGGTACTCGGTGAGCGCCGCGAGCACCATGAACCCGCCGTAGGAGCCGCCCATCGCGACGACGCGGTCGGGGTCGACCTCGGGGTGGTCGTGGAGCCACTCGACGCCGGCCTCGACGTCGGCCACGGAGTCCATCCGCTTCTCCACGTCGTCGAGCGCGGCGTACGCCTTCCCGTACCCGGAGGACCCCCGGACGTTCGGCTCGAACACCGCGTACCCGTGGTTCAGCAGGTACTGCTTCACCGAGCCGAACGAGGGGCGGCGCTGCGACTCCGGCCCGCCGTGGATGTCGACGACTACGGGGTACCCGCCCTCCGGGGGCTCCGTCTCGGGCACGGCGAAGAACGCCGGTATCTCCCGACCGTCGAAGGTGGGGTAGTGGACCAGTTCGGACTCGACGAACGTGTCCCGCGGGATCCCCGCGGTCGAGGCGGCGGTCCACCGCTCCGCCTCTCCGGTGGTCGCGTCGACCACGTACACGTTCGCGTTGTGGGCGCTCCCGGTCGCGGTGATCGCGAAGCGGTCGCCGTCCGGCCCGAAGCTCACGCCGCCGGCGACACCCGGGGGAAGGTCCGGAGACGGCAGCGGATCGATCCGATCGGACTCGACCAGCTCGCCGACCGCGATCTCGGTGTAGCCGTCGACGTTCCGCGAGTACACGACCCGCCGGGACTCCTCGTGGACCGCGACGCCGTCGACGTTCCAGCCGTCGCCGCCGGGCGTCGCGCGGGCGCCCGTCTCGTCGTCCTCGTCCGCCTCGCCCACGTCCTCGCCGGACGCGACCACGGAGAACTCCCCGGTCGCGAGCTCCACCCGCTCCAGGCGGAGCGTGTCGCTGTCGCGGTCGGTGACGAGGTAGATCCCCTCGCCGTCGGGCCCCCACTCCGGACTGCCGTACCGCGCCTCGCCCTCGTGGGGGGTGTGGTGGGTGAGGTCGCCGCGGTCGACGTCGAGGGTGTACAGGTCGTGGTCGAACGAGGAGTGCGCCTCGTGGACGATCAGGTGGTCGTCGTCCGGCGACCAGCCCGCCACGGAGAGCCAGCCGTCCCCCTCGTACACGCGCTCCGCGTCGTCGCCGGCGGCGTCCCGCGCCTGGACGTACACGTCGAACACCGACTCGTCGCGCCGGTTGGACGCGAACGCGAACCGGTCGCCCTCGCCGTCCCAGCCGCCCCAGCGGTGTTTCGCCTCCGGGCGAGCGGTGAGGTCGACGACCTCGCCGGACTCGTAGTTGAGCAGGTAGAGCTGCGCGCGCTCGTTGCCGCCCTCGTCCATGCCGAAGACGGCCTCGGCGCGCTCCGGCGAGGAGTCGACGAACGTGACGCGCTCCTCGAAGAACGTGTGCTGTTCGGGCCAGCCCAGCGGCTCGTCGAGCGACCACACCTGTCCGGTGCCGGTCGTGTCGAGCAGAAAGGAGAGCCGCCCGTCGGGGCCCAGGTCCGCGCCGCCGGCGCTCCGCACGTTGAGGTACCGTTCGATGTCGTACCGGTGCATGGGGTCCGGTTCCGTCCGCGGTGGGAAACCGTTTCGGGTGGCAGAGGGTTCGGTTCCGGACCGCTTCCGGGTCGCCTCGGGACCGCTTCCGGGGCCATCTCCGGGGCCGCTCCCGCCCCGTCGCGCCCGATGCCGGGTCTTTTTATCCGGTCCCGTCGTCCGGTCGGCGTATGCGCGTCGCGTTCGTCTCGCTTTTCGCCCCGGGCCACGGCGACACGCCGGCCCGGGCGCGAACGCGACGAGTGGCCCGCGGTCTCGCCGACCGCGGCCACGACGTGGTGTGGCTCTGCGCGCGCTGGTGGGGCGGCGACGGCGACGCCTTCGAGGAGGACGGGATCACCTATCGGTCGGTGACGGTCGAGCCGTCGCCGTCGGCGTTCGCGGCGCGGCTCCCGCTCGCGCTTCGCCGGGTCGCCCCCGACGTCGTCCACGCGGTCAACTCCCCGCCGACGCCGGGGCTCGGGGCGACCGTCGCCGGGACGCTCTCGCGGACGCCGGTCGTCGTCGACTGGTGGCGGGACCACCCCGCGGACGCCGCCCGTCGATACCGCCCGCTCGCGCGGAGCGCGGACGCGGTCACGACCCCCTCGCGCACGACGAAGACCCGGATCCGCGAGCACGGCGCCGACGGGGACGACGTGCGGGTCGTCCCCGAGAGCGTCGACTTCGACCTCGTGGAGTCGGCCGGCGTCGACGACCGGTTCGACGCGGTGTACGCTCGGCGGCTGGACCGCCACGCCAACGTCGAGACGTTCCTGCTCGGACTCGCGGAGCTCCGCGGCCGCGACTGGACCGCCGCCGTCGTCGGCGACGGCCCCGAGCGCGACCGTATCGAGGCGACCGCGAGCGACCTCCGGATCGACGACCGGGTGTCGTTCCTCGGCGACCTCTCGCGTCGCCAGCGCGTCGAGGTGTTCAAGGGGACGCACGTGGTCGCCGCGACGGCGACGTGGGAGACGTTCGCGACGGAGCTGCTGTGGGCGCTCGCGTGCGGCTGCGTCGCTCTCGTCGAGTACCAGGCGGACTCCAGCGCGCACGAGCTCGTCGAGGGGCGCGAGCGGGGACGGCTCGTCACCAGCCCGGCCGAGCTCGCCGACGAGTTCGTCGCCGTCGGCGACCTCCCCCGCCGGTCGATCGAGCCCGACTTCGCGGGGTACGACCACGGCCCGGTGTTGGACCGGTACGTCGAGACGTACCGGGACCTCCTCGGGAGCGGGAGGTAGGACCTCCTCGGGAGCGAGACGTACCGAGAACGCGAGCGACGCCAGACGGCGACGTGAGGCCGCGTCGACTACTCTTCCGGGGTGATCGTGCCGCCGTACTTCATGAACACGAAGGCGAGACCGAGCGTGCTCACCATCGCGACGAACGTCGCGACGCCGAGCGCGCGGGCGCCGTCGGGGACGAAGACGGCGGTGGATCCGCCACCGCCGCCGCCGCCGGACGTCTCGACGTCTTCGCCGACGGCAATGCCGCCGTGCATCCCGACCGCGTCGTGGGGGACGCAGTGGTAGTGGGTGATCCCCGCCGCGTCGTCGTCCAGCTCGACCTCGTAGGTCTCTCCCTCCTCCTCGACCGGGTCGCCGCTGTCGAGCTCGGCCGGACCCTCGACGGTCACCACGTTGTGGCCGCCGCCGCTGCCGGTCCACTCCCACGTGACCGTCGTTCCCGTGTCGACCCACACCAGCGTCGGGTCGAACGCGAGCCCGTCGTCGCCCGCGCCCACCGCGATTGTGACCTCGCTCTCGCCGCGAAGGTCCTCGTAGGACCCCACGTTCCCGTCGCTGGCGCCGCTCGGCCAGTCTGGCTCTTCCTCCTGTGCCGCCGCTGTCCCCGCCGTCGCCGTCGCCGCCCCGGCGGCGGCGGCCGCGCCGCCCGCGGTCCGCATGAACGCGCGCCGGGAGACGTCGTCCGAGCTCATACCTCCCGGTTTGTGACGGGCTATAGTGAATATGTTGATCCGGCCGCGGGAAGCGCGGCCGTCGGAACCGAGCGCGACGGGGACCGACGCTACGCGTTCTCGACGGCGGCGACGACTCCCTCGTAGTCGGGCTCGTCGCCCAGCTCGTCCCCGACCCAGTCGTAGACGACCTCGCCGTCCCCGTCGAGCACGAAGACGGCACGTTTGGCGATGCCGTACCGCCCCATCTCGGGGACGTCCGTCTCCACGCCGTACGCGCGGAGCGCGTCGCCGCGGGTGTCGCTGACGAGGTCGAACGAGAGGTCGTGCTCGTCGCCGAACGCGCCGAGCGAGTAGGCGGCGTCGGCGCTGATCCCGAACACGGTCGCGCCGGCGGCTTCGAGCCGGTCGATCCGCTCTTCGATCGCGACCATCTCGTTCGAGCAGACCGGCGCGAACGCCGCCGGGAAGAAGGCGAGGACGACGGGGCCGTCGCCGAGGTGCTCGGAGAGCTCGAACGGCTCGTGCTCGCTCGTACCGACCGTCGCGGAGATGTCGGGCGCGGTGTCGCCGGTGGATACCATCGTCTCGGGGGTGCGGACGCGAGGGAATAAGCACTTTCGGCGATGACGCGCGCGCCGAAAGCGAGTCTCCGGAGCGACGCCTTCCGGACGAGGGGCGACCGGCCGCCGACGAGCGTATAAAAACCGCGCACGTACGCACCCCATGAGCCATCCGGTCACCTACTACTGCCCTCGCTGCGGGACGCTCGTCGCGCTCGACCGCGACGGCTACCTCGCCGACAAGGCCGTGACGCCGTATCCCCTCGAGGGGTGGACGTACGTCGCTCCGACGGAACCGTTCGAGGAGGAATCCGGCGTCGACGGCGTCCGATTCGTCTGCGGCGAGAGCGACGGGGCCGCCTGGAACCCACGCGACGGAGTGCGCGGGATGGACGTCGACGGAGGGAGCGCGGGCGACGGGGCGAGCGCGGGGGACAGAGCGGGCGCGGGCGACGGTGGCAGCGGAGACGGCGACCCCGGCTGCGGGGAGCCGTTCTACCTCTCGTTCGTCCGGTTCGAGGAGGGGATCGAGGTCGACCCCCGAACCGAGAGCCAGCCGGTCGAGATCGCCCCCGACCCGCGGCCGAGCGGTCCGCGTGGACCTCGGGGGCCGAGCGGCGTCGGAGACGCCGACGGGTCGGACGGCGGCTTCTGGTAGGGCCGCGGGCGAGCGCCGGCGGAATCGACCGTAGCGTTATGTCACTGAGGCGCGAGGAGGACGTATGGCGGACACCAAATCGGGACGCGACGAGCAGGCGCGCGACGAGGAGCGCCGACGGATGCAGCGGGACATCTCGGAGGCGCGAGAGCGGGGCGACGAGCCGGATCCGACCGCCGACCCGCCGACCGAGTGTCACCGACGGGGCTGTTCCGAGCCGGTGGCGTTCTCGGTCACCGAGCGGTACCAGGAGGAGACCGGGGCGGGCGCCGTGGAGGCGACCGCGTTCCTCTGCGTGGACCACACCGCCGAGGAGTCCCCGGCGAACGTGGAGGACGCGTACGAGGACTACGTGTTCCACGTCGAGCCGGTCGCCGCCGTCGGCGGCGACTGATCGGTCTGGCGTCACAGCGCTCGACGTCGACAGCCGATCCCGCCCCGCACTCCCCGTCGCCGACAGACAAGCCCCTTAATGTGTGAGCGAGAAGGGCCGGGTATGGAAAGCATCAATCGGACCGCGATCGAGCTCGTCGACGAGGCGCTCGACTTCGCCGGCGAGCTCGACGTCGTCGGCTACGAGCTGGAGAACGGCGCCACCGTCGTCGACTTCGGCGTCGACGCCGCCGGCGGGGTCGAGGCGGGACTGCTCCTCGCCGAGATCCAGACCGCCGGGCTCGCGAACCTCCGCACCAGCATGGGCGAGGTCGCGGGCGCGCCGCGCCAGTACGTGGAGCTGTCGACGGACCACCCCGCGATCGCCCTGCTCTGCTCGCAGAAGGCCGGCTGGGAGCTCGACTTCGAGTCCGGCTACGAGGGGCTCGGCTCCGGGCCCGCCCGCGCGCTCGTCGGCCAGGAGACCGAGTTCGAGCGCGTCGGCTACTACGACTCCTCGGAGTTCGCCACCCTCACCGTCGAGTCGACCGCGCTCCCGACCGAGGAGGTCGCCGAGCACGTCGCCGACCTCGCCGAGGTCGACCCCGAGGGCGTGTTCCTCCCGGCGTACGCCACGGGCTCGACCGCCGGGTCGGTCGCCACCGCCGCGCGCGCCGCGGAGCTCGCCGTCTTCCGCCTGCTGGAGCTCGGCTACGAGCCGACCGACGTGCTCCACGCCTCGGGCGCCGCGCCCATGGCGCCCGTGACCCGCGACGAGGCGCTCGCGATGGGACGCACGAACGACGCCCTCGCGTACGGCGGCGAGGTCCACCTGCAGGTCGCGCGCGACGACGACCGCTTCGAGCAGATCGTCTCGACCGCCCGGGAGGCGTACGGCACCCCCTTCGTCGAGGTGTTCGAGGACGCCGGCTGGGACTTCTACGAGGTCGACGAGCGCGTCTTCGCGCCCGCGACGGTCACCGTCGACGTCGTCGACGGCCCCGTCTACACCGTCGGCGAGACGGACGAGGAGCTGCTCGCCGAGTCGTTCGACTACCGCTAGGCGGTCCGATGATGCGACTCAAGCCCGTCCCCGAACCCCCGGCCGCCCTCGACGACCTCCGCGAGCTCCAGCGAGCGGTGCCGCTCGTCCCCGGGAGCACCGACGACTGCTGCGCCCGCCTGCGGGACCGCTGCGGTCTCCCGAACCGACGGGTCGCGAACGACTGGCTCGCGTTCCTCCGCGCGCTGGGGCTCGCCCGGGAGACGCCCCGCGGGTTCGTCAGGACGGAGGCGGATCCGACACCGACGCGGGTTCGCGAGGGGCTCCGCGAGGGCGTCCTGCTCGTGCCGGAGGCGCTCGCCGCCCTCCGAGCGGCGACGACGGCGGACCCGCTCACCGCCGACGCGCTGTTCGAGTCGACGCGCGAGTCGGTCCCGAGACACGACCGCGCCCGCGACCTGGACTGGGAGGCGACGTGGCGCGACCGAGCGGACCGCCTGTTGCGATGGCTCGCGCTCGTCGAGCTCGCGCGACCGGTGCCGGCCGACGCGGATGGAACCGACGATCCGGCGGCTCCGGCCGCCTACGTCGCCGGCGACGCGGCCGAAGCGGTCGCCTGAGCGCCTCCCGGGCCGGACCGGGGGATCCGCCCCGCAACAAGCCTTTTACTCGGCGCCGGAGAGGTGTTCGCATGGGACGATTCGACCGGCGGGAGTCGCCGCTGTCGGTCACGTACGAGCCGGCGAGCGTGAAGGACCTGCTCGTGGAGATGAAAGACACCGCCGAGCTGCTGATCGACCTGTCGTACTCGGCGGTGCTCCACGGCAGCCCGACGATCGCCCACGAGGTCGTCGAGCTCGAACACCGGATGGACGTCCTCCAGATGCGGGCGCGGATGAGCCTCATGCTCGCGGCTCGGGGCCCCGACGAGGCCGAGACGCTCGCGCCGGTGCTCGGCGTCGTCGGCGCGGCCGACAAGATATCCGACGCCGCCGGCGACATCGCGAAGATCGTCATCGAGGAGATCGGCCTCCCCGAGGCGATGCGCGGCGCGCTCACGGAGGGCGTCGAGACGCTGGTCCGCGGCACCGTCGCGTCGGACTCCGGCTACGCCGGCCGCACGCTCGCGGACGTCGACCTGGAGTCGAAGACCGGGGTCCGGGTCATCGCGATCCGACGCGGCGACGACTGGGTGTTCAACCCCGGACCGAAGACGCGGATCGAAGCCGGCGACGTGACGCTCCTCCGCGGCCCGGAGACGGGCGTCGCCGAGGCGTACCCCGAGCTGACCGGCGAGCCGTTCGAGCCGGAGGAGCCGGCGGAGCCCGCCATCGACGACCTAGAACGCGCGGTTGACTCCATCGTGCTGATGAAGGACCTCTCCGAGCTGGCGGTCGACCTGGCGTACGGCTCGATCCTGTTCAACAACGAGGCGCTGGCCGAGGAGGTGCACAACCTGGAGGTCGAGGTCGACGCGCTCCAGTCGCGGTTCGAGGCGTGGACCCTCCGCGCCGCCCGCGAGGCCGAGGACCCGGTCTCGCTCCGGGGGCTGATCCACCTCGGCGTCGCCACCGAGGAGATCGCCGACGCCGCCGTGGAGATCACCGAGGGCGTCGCCCGCGACCTCGGCGTGCACCCGGTCGTCGAGCTGGCGGTCCAGGAGTCCGACGAGATCATCACGCGCACCGTGGTTCAAGAGGGAAGCGACCTCGCGGGCACGAGCGTCGAGAACGGGATCCCCACGACCGACGTCTCGACGAGCGTGATCGCGATCCGGCGGCCCGACGAGGGGTGGCTGATCGGCCACGACATCGACACCGTCCTGCGCCCCGGCGACGCCGTCATCGCGAAGGGGACGCGCACCTCCGCCGGGGAGTTCGCGGCGCTCGCGTCGTGACCGACCCCGAGAGCCTCGCCCGCGCCTACTACGCCGCACTCGACGCGGGCGACTACGACCGGCTCCGAGAGCTTCTCGCCCCCGACTTCGTCCAGCGACGGCCGGACCGCACCTTCGAGGGCCGCGACCGCTTCGTGACGTTCATGCGCGACGAGCGACCGATGACGGACACGACCCACGCGGTCGACGCGGTGTACCCGGAGGGTCCGGGCGTCGCGGTCCGCGGCCGGCTGCTGGACGCCGACGGCGACGAACTGTTCGCGTTCGTCGACGTCTTCGACGTCTCGGAGGGACGGCTCGCGGCGCTGGAGACGTACGCCGGCGACGACGGAGAGTAGACGGGACTCGCCGGCGACGGGGAGCGAGTCGAATCCGCCCTCACTCCCGGATCCGGTCGAGGTCGGCGACGAACGCCCGGAGCGCGTCGCGCGTCACGTGCGGCATGCAGACGACGCGGAGCTCGCCCGCCGCCGTCCGCGACACCTTCCAGCCCGCCTCTCGGAGCGCGTCGAACTCGGGCTCGGGGAGCGCCGCAGCGACGAGCGGCAGCGTCGGCTCGACGACGTCGTAGCCGCGCGCCGCGAGGGCGTCGGCGAGCCACGCGGCGTTCTCGGTCGCGCGCTCGGCCACCTCGCGGTAGCCGTCGGGCCACAGCGCCTCCATCGCGGCGACTGCGCCGGCGACACCGGCGCCGCTCCGGGTGCCGGTCAGGGTCGCCTGCGACCGCGTCTCCAGGTAGGGCGTGTCGACCGCGAGCGCGTCCATCGCGGCCGGCTCGCGGGCGAGGAGCCCGCCGGCCGGCACGGGCGCCTGCCCGAACTTGTGGGGGTCGATCGTCAGCGTGTCGACCGGGGCGTCGCCGAACGACCACGCGCGGTCGGCGAAGGGGAGGAGGAACCCGCCCCACGCGGCGTCGACGTGCATGCGCGCGCCGGCGTCGTGGGCGATCTCCGTCAGCGCCGGGATCGGGTCCACGCGCCCGTACTCCGTGCTGCCGGCGACGCCGACGACCAGCGCGGTGGCGGAGTCGACCGCGGCCGCGACCGCGTCGGTCCGGGCCCGGTGGTCGTCGTCGACGGGGACCGTCCGGAGCTCGACGTCGAGCAGCTCCGCCGCCTTGTGAAACGAGAAGTGGCCGCTCTCGGGGACGACGACGTTCGCGTCGCTGGCGTCGTGGCGGTTCCGCGCGGACCGGACCGCCTGCACGTTCGCCTCGGTCCCGCCGGAGGCGACGTAGCCGGCCGCGTCGGTCGGTGTCGGATGCGCCGCGAGCGTCGCGAGCAGCTCGACGGCGCGCGCCTCCAGCGACGCGACGGCCTCGTAGGTGGCTGGGTCGCCGGGGTTCGTCGCGAGGTAGCGCTCGGCCGCCGCCCGCGCCGCGGGGTGCGGCTCGGTGCACATCGAGGAGAGCACCCGGTCGAACGACTGCGGCTCGGGGCGCTGCATTCGGCGAAACGTGGCCGCGGAGGGCCTTACCCGTTCCGCTCTCCGGCCTCGCGGCCGAGCCGACGGGAGCCGTGGCGGTGCGGCCACCGAGAACGAGGGCGAGTCAGCGCACCGAGTCGAGGAGGAGCCGCTGTTCGGTCCGCTTCACCTCGTGTTGCACGTCGCGGACGGCGTCGATGTTCGCGGAGATCGAGGAGACGCCCGCCTCGACGAGGAACTCGACCATCTCCGGCTTCGAGCCGGCCTGCCCGCAGATGCTCGTGTCGACGCCGAGCTCGCGGCACGTCTCGATCGTGTCGCCGATCAGCCGGAGCACGGCCGGGTGGAGCTCGTCGAAGCGGTCGGCGACGTGCTCGTTGTTGCGGTCGACCGCCAGCGTGTACTGCGTGAGGTCGTTGGTGCCGAAGGAGGCGAAGTCGATGCCCGCGTTCGCCAGCTCCTCGATCTGCAGCGCGCTCGCGGGCGTCTCGACCATCACGCCCCAGCGACGCGTCTCGGGGTCGATGCCGGCGTCGCGCATGTATCCCTTCACGCCCTCGACGTCGGCCGCGTCGTTGACCAGCGGGAACATCACCTCCAGGTTGTCGTACCCCATCTCGAAGAGGCGCGCGAACGCCGCGAGCTCCTGGCGGAACGGGTCGGGCTTGTCGAGGCTGCGCCGGATCCCGCGCCAGCCGAGCATCGGGTTGTGCTCGTTCGGCTCGCCCTCGCCGCCCTCCAGCTCGCGGAACTCGTCGGTCGGCGCGTCGATGGTCCGGACGCGGACCGGCCGCGGGTAGAACTCGTCGGCGACGCGGCGGACGCCCTCGATGAGTTCGTCCTGGTACGCGCGGGCGCCGTGGTCGGCGATGTACCGCTCGGGCGTCTTCCCGAGCGAGAGCACCATGTGCTCGATCCGGAGGAGTCCGACCCCGTCGGCGCCCGTCGCGGCCGCGCGCTCCGCCGCCTCGGGGATCGAGACGTTCACCTTCACCTCCGTCGCCGTCATCGGCTTCACGGGCGTCTCGGGGCGGGCCGCCTCCACCGGCTCGAACTCCTCGCCGGGCTCGGCCTCGTCGTCCACTCCGGCGCGGACGGTCCCCTTGTCGCCGTCGAGCGTGACCTGCTGGCCGTCTTCGAGCACCCGGGTCCCGTTGCCGGTGCCGACGACGGCCGGGACGCCGAGTTCGCGGGAGATGATCGCGGCGTGGCTCGTCATCCCGCCCTCGTCGGTCACGATCCCCGCGGCGCGCTTCATCGCCGGGACCATGTCCGGCATCGTCATCTCCGTCACCATCACGTCGCCCTCCTGGACCTGGTCGAGGTGGTCGAGCTTGTGGACGATCCGGACCGCCCCGGAGACGATCCCCGGGCTCGCGCCGAGTCCGTCGACGAGGACGTCCTCGGCGTCGCCGTTGCTCCCGTTGCCGCCGTTGGCGACCCCGGCCCGTCCCGACGCCGCGTCGCCCGCGGCGGCCTCGCCGAGGGCCTCCCCGGCGGTGTCGGCCTCCTCCGTTCCGCTCTCCTCGCCCGCCCCTTCCTGAATCGTCGTGATCGGGCGCGACTGGAGCATGTATATCTCGCCGCCGTGGATCGCCCACTCGACGTCCTGAGGCGTCCCGTAGTGGTCCTCGACGCGCTCGCCGAGCGCGACCAGCTCCTCGATCTCCTCGTCGGAGAGGACGCGCGCGGTGCGGCGCTCCTCGCCGACGTCGAGCTGGACGGTCTCGCCCGTCTCCTCGTCTTTCACCATCTCCACCTTCTTGTCCGCGACGGTCACGTCGTCGACGGCGCCGCGCTCGCGGTCGTACACGTAGTTGTCGGGCGAGACCGTGCCGGAGACGACCGCCTCGCCGAGCCCCCACGCGGCCTCAATGGTGATCTGCGGATCGCCCGTCGAGGGGTGGCTCGTGAACATCACGCCGGACTTCTCGGCGTCGACCATCCGCTGGACGACGACCGCGATGTCGACGTCGGCGTGCGGGAACCCCCGTTGCTGACGGTAGTAGATCGCCCGCTGGGTGAAGAGCGAGGCCCAGCACTCCTTCACCCGGCGCAGGAGGTCGTCCTCGCGGACGTTGAGGAACGTCTCCTGCTGGCCGGCGAACGAGGAGTCCGGAAGGTCCTCGGCGGTCGCGGAGGAGCGCACGGCGACGAACGCCTCGTCGTCCTCGCTCCCCATCGAGCGGTACCGCTCCAAGATCTCCTCGCGGACCTCGTCGGGGAACGGCGTCTCCAGGATGAGCCGCTCGGCCGTCTCCTCCGCCTCGCGGAGCGCGGCCGAGTCCTCGGGGTCGACGTCGACGGCGGCGAACAGCTCCTCGTCGATCCCCGCCTCCTCGATGAAGGCCCGGTACGTGCCCGCGGTGACGGCGAATCCCGGAGGGACCGGGAGTCCGGCGCCGATGAGTTCACCGAGCGAGGCGGCCTTCCCACCGACGGTCCCGACGTCGTCGGCGTTGACGTCCTCCAGCCAGAGTACTGCCATTCGTGTGTTCGGAGAATCCGCGAGCCGACGTATGAAGCTTCCGGCCGATGCAACGGTGAATAAAAGATTACTCAGTCACGAGTTACGGGACGGGCCGCGAGGGCGTCAGCACCGCGGCGAGTGACGCCGGGGCTGGAGAGGCGGGCACGCGGAGAAGACGCAGACGACGCCGACCGCCGCACGAGCGACGTGAGAGAGGGCCGAAGTGATTCGGGGAGCGACGAACCGATCGACGGCTCGTGGATGGTCGTACCAATCTCACGCGTGTATACTTACCCCCGGGGAAGTGTTCGGTTTCTGTAACTCGTTACAGTAGCTGTAACACCGCTGGACGACTGCCGTCAGTCGCCGGCGAGTCGCTCGCGCTCCGCGCGGAGGATCCCCTCCCAGAGGTCGAACAGGCGGCTGTGCAGGCCGTATCGGTCGTTCACGCGTCGGACCCACGCGTCGTCGGCGAACAGGAGCCGCTGAAATCGGCGGACGTCGGGCGAGAGCGCCTCTCGGTCGCCCCCGTAGTACGACAGCGACTCCCCTCGGGCGCGCTCGACGAGTCTCGGGGGGACGGAGATCCCGTCGGCGTTCGCGGCGTGGACGAACCACTCCAAGTGGAGCAGCGCGGCGGCCAGCAGGAACCGGTCGCGGAAGCCGGACACCGCCGCGAGCGCCGGGGCGCCGTCGACGATCACGTCGCGCGGCCGGGAGAACCGCGGCGCCGTCGCCGTCACGTCGGCCGCCCCGGCGACCGCGGCGGCGACGCGTCGGAGGCGCCAGTCGCCGTACCGCACCGGCGCGAGCAGGGCGAGCTCGTACCAGGTCGGAAGCCACTCGCAGTAGGGCTCGGAGAAGGCGCCGTCGGCGAGGAGCGTCGCCGCGACCGAACGCGCCCCGCCGGGAGAGAGCGTGTCGTGACCGTCTCGGAGCCGGTCGGCGACGTGTCCGCCGTCGATCGCGTCCGCGCCCGCGAACCCCATGCCGTCGGCGACGTGGCGGGTGTACGCGCGGCTCGCCGCGTACCAGTCGGCGAAGTCGGCGGGAGTCGTCAGCCGGAGCAGGCGGAGGACGGTGATACCGCCGATACGCGCGCCGGCGTCAAAACCGCACCGCTCAGCGCTGCGGCCCGCGGCTCCGGTCGGTCCGGAGGGTATCGTCGGACTCAGTCCGGAGGCCGTCGTCTGGATCGGCCCGGAGACCGTCGTCCGGACCGGAGTCGTCGCCGGCGAGCGCCGCGTCGAGTCCCCACTCGTCGGCGCGCCGGGCCGCCTCCGATCCGGTCGTCGTCGGCCAGGAACGCCGCGACGGCGTCGGTCTCCTCTTCGGTCCGATCCGCGAGCCGCTCCGTGGGGGCCGCCTCGCGGGTACGGTCGGCGAGCCGCTGGTCGTCCGCCAGCTCGGTCGCCGGCGCGCCGGGCGCGACTCGGAGCGCCTCCTCCCCGTGGGCGGCCTCGAGGGCGTCGTCGTCGACCGCGTACAGCTCGACGCGGTACGGTCCGGGCACCGCGAGCTCGGCGAGCGCGTCGGGACCGCCGCTGTCGCTCACCGTGTTGTACGCCAGCACGGGGACGCCGTCGGCGAAGGTGAGGACGCCGCGCGCCTCGCCCGCCAACAGGAGCGTCTCCTGCGGGACGAGCGTCGCGTAGCCGGTCAGCTCCCGGTCGAGCGCGCGGGAGAGGGTCGTCGCCACGTCGGAGACGACTCGGGACCGGAGGAGGTTCCCGCGAGGGATCCGGAGCGTCGCGTCGTCGGGTCCGGTCGCTCCGGTCGCGTCGTCCGTCGGCCCCGTCATGGCGTGTCGGGGACGACCGCGCTCCGGAACCGGTCGGCGACCGCGTCGCCGTCGCCGTCGCGCACGTCGAGTCGGGCGGCGGCCCGCCGGAATCGGGCCGCCGCGTCGCTCTCCGGAGCGTGCGCGAGGAGCGGCTCGCCGGCGCGGCGCGCGTCGCGGGCCGCGTCGCTGTCGGGGACGCTCGCCAGCACCGGCCCGCCGAAGTGACGCTCCGCCTGCTCGGCGACGTCGGCGGCGTCATCGCGGACCTTGTTGAACAGGACGCCCGCGGTCTCCGTGCCGTACGAGCGGGCGTACTCCTGGACCTTGAGCCCGTCCGAGAGCGCGGGGATCGTCGGCTCGACGACGACCACGACGCGGTCCGCGAGGACCACGGGGAGCACGGCCGACTTCGAGCCGAGCGCGGCCGGCGAGTCGAGCAGGAGCACGTCGGCGTCGCTCGCGAGCTCGGCGACGACGTCGCGGAGCCGCGCCGGTTCGGCCGCCTCGAACCCCGCGAGCGACGTGCCGCAGGGGACGACCGAGAGCCCGAACCGGTCGTACGTCGCCTCGGCGACGTCGGTCGCGGTCCCCTCGACGAGCAGGTCGTGGAGGGTGACCGTCGCGTCGTCGAGCCCGGTGTGAAAGAGGAGGTTGGCCATCCCCGTGTCAGCGTCGACGACGGTGACGTCGTGCTCGTTCGCGAGCGCCATCCCCAGCGCGAGCGTGCTCGTCGTCTTGCCCGTGCCGCCCTTCCCGCTGGCGACCGCGAACGCCTCGACCATGCCGTACCCTGTCCGGTCGTCGGGCTAAAAGCTGTCCATCGCGAGCAATCGGGAGCCGCCACCGCGGCGCGGGTCCCGCCGCGAGCGCGGTTCCGATCCCACCGCACAGCGTTTTGCCGTTCGGCGCGAACAGTGGGTCATGCCAACCGTCATCGACGCGGACGCGTTCCGCGACAGGATCGACGAGCGCCGGCGCGGGGAGCGGTCGTTCGCGGTCGTCGACACCCGGCCCGAGGAGAGCTACGAGGGGTGGCGGATCGCCGACTCGGTCCACTACTTCTACAAGCCGTCCCACGAGTTCGACGTCGACGACTTCGAGGCCGAGACCGGCCTCGAACCGGACGACTCGATCGTGACCGCCTGCGCGAAGGGGAAGGCGTCGCTCGACTTCGCCGAGGAGCTCGAGTCGGCGGGCTACGACGACGTCACGGTCCTCGCCGACGGGATGCGCGGCTGGTCGAGCGTGTACGACCGGACCGCGGTCCCGCTGCCCGACGCCGGCGACGACCCGCTCGAGATCGTCCAAGTCCAGCGTCGCGCGAAGGGGTGCCTCGGGTACCTGGTGGTCGGCGGCCGGCCGGCCGACCGGAAAGCCGATCCCGACGGCTCCCACCGCGTCGCCGTCGCTGATTCCGGTGGCTCCGATCGCCTCGCCATCGCTGTCGACGTCTCCCGACACGGTGACGAGTGGCGGGAGGCGGCCGCCGAGCGCGACGCGTCGATCGCGGCGGTGCTGGACACCCACGTCCACGCCGATCACCTCTCGGGCGGCCGGGCGCTCGCCGACGAGCTCGGCGTGCCCTACTACCTCCCGGCGGCGGCCACCGAGCGCGACGTGGACTACGCGTTCGAGCCGCTCGCGCGAAACGAGACGCTCGACGTCGGCGGGGTCGCCGTGAAGGCGCTCGCGACCCCCGGACACACCGACGACGCCGCGAGCTACCTCGTCGGCCGGTCGGCGGTGCTCACCGGGGACACGCTGTTCACCGACAGCGTCGGTCGAACGGAGCTGCAGTTCTCGGCGGGCGGCGACGACGCGGCCGATCACGACGCCGGCGCCGCGGAACGCGAGATCGCCGGCGCGGCGACCGGCGCCGAGCGGCTCTACGACTCGCTCCACGGGACGCTGCTCGCGGAGCCCGACGGCGTCGTCGTCTGTCCCGGCCACTTCGCGGTCGCGAACGACGGGACGACCGGCGACGTCGTGCCCGGCGAGCCGGTGACGACGACGGTGGGCGCGGCGCGCCGAGGGCTCGGCGTGCTCGGCCTCGACCGCGAGGCGTTCGTGGAGAAGATCACGGCGACGCTGCCGGAGAAGCCGCCGAACTACGAGGCGGTCATCGCGGCGAACCGCGGGGTCGACGCGCCGCCGGACGAGACCGCGGCGATCGAACTGGAGCTGGGACCGAACCGGTGCGCCGCGGACGCCGGAGCGGGGTCGACGGCCGACGACGACTGAGAGGGCTCTCGCTGGTTTCAGGCGTTCCGGTGGTCTCAGGCGTCCCGACCGCCCGGAGCGCGGGAGCGGGCCGGTTACTCGTCGTGGATGAAGACGAGCCGCTTCGTCTCGGTGTTACACAGGCAGAGGTCGATCCCGTCGCGGGTCGCGCCGATCTGCTGCCAGCCGTGGTCGCTGACGAACAGCGTCTGGAACACGCCGCGGTCGCAGTCGGGGTTCGGGCAGCCGACGCCGGCGGCGTTCTTGTAAACGGTCGTCCCCCCGCCGGAGCTCTGGCGCACCAGTCCGTCGCGCAGCGTTCGGAACTCCTCGGCAGACATCGGTCCGTCCGTGTCCTCGTCTCCCATACCTTCGCGTTCGCGGGCCACGATATATAAACCGACGGGCCGAGCCAATCGGTGTCACCGTCGTTCCGAGCGGCGGCCGCTCGAACGCGTCGGTCGGAGGCGGTCAGTCGCGCTCGCGTTTCACGGCGTCGGCGTGCGCGTCGGCGAGGCGAGTCGGCTCCGGGAGCTTGTATCCCGCACACAGCGCCTCGACCAGCTCGACCGTCGTCTCGGCCGAGACGCGGTGACCGGGGCTCACGTACAGCGGGTTCACTCGGCGGCTGTTCGGGTACTGCCGCGACTGGAAGGCGTGACCGATCACGGTCGCAGCGTCCGGATCCGCGGTCTCCACCGAGCCGTCCGCGCGGATCGGCGTCCGCCACCCCTCGGGTCGCTCGGCGGTCGTCGACGCCGGCTCGCCGCACAGCAGGCGCTTCGCGACGCCGACGCTCGGGACGTCCAGCAGGACGCCGACGTGGGTCGCGATGCCGGCCTCCCGGAAGTGGATCCGGCCGGAGCCGTCACAGACCAGCAGGTCGGGATCGGCGTCCAGCGCGGCCAGCGCGGCCAGCATCGGCTCCCCCTCGCGGAACGCGAGGAGGCCCGGAACGTACGGGATCGAGAGTGGCGTGGTCGCGCTCGCGTACTCGATCACGGCGCCGTCTCGGACGGCGACCGCGGCGGAGACCGCTCGGTCCTCGCCGTCCTCTGGCGTCAGAAACGCCTGGTCGACGCCGACCACGACGGGCGCGTCGGGGTCGGGGCCGACCGACAGGCCGGGATCGATCCGCGAGTCGGGTGCGCCGGCGTCCGGACGCGCGGGCGGCAGTCCGCCGGAGAGGTCGGCCGGGTCCTCGATCGCCACCGCTGCGGGGTCGAGCTCGTGGTCGTCCGCGAACGTCGCCGCCGCGGCCAGCTCGCGCTGGAGCGACTCCATCTCCGCCCGCGAAAGCGCGGGGTCCGGGAGGAACTCCGGGCGCGCCACGGCGTCCGGGCCGATCGACGGCGCCATTTAAAACCGTCCGCCGGGGCCGCCCGGGCCACGCGGACCGCGCACGCCGCCCATGTTCATCCCGCCCGGGCCGCCCGCGGAGCGCGCGAGGCTCTCGTTGCGCTTCCCGAACGCGAGCCCGATCGCGAACCCGATCAGGTGCGCGAGGTGCGCGATGCCGCCGACGCCGCCCGTGCCGGTCTGGAGCACGAGAAACGCCGAGACGAGCGCGATCCCCCACGTGAGGTACTTGATCTTCATCGGGATGACGAAGAAGAGAAGCACCTGCATGTTCGGCCGCCAGACGGTGAGCACGCCGAGGATCGCGAAGCCGGCGCCGCTGGCGCCGAGCACGCCCGTGGTCGGCGCGTTCGTCGCGACCGCGAACAGGACGTGGCCGAGGCCGGCGAGGATCCCGGCCCCGAAGAAGAACGCCACGAAGCGCCGGGAGCCGACCGCGCGCTCCACGAGTGGGCCGAAGAACAGGATCACGATGCTGTTGCCGATGATGTGGAACAGCTGGACCCGCGAGTGGGAGAACACCGACGTCACCCACGTCCAGACGTTGCCGATCGCGTCCGACCGGAGGACGAAGATCTGGCTGTGGGCGGCCTCGCCGAGGGTGAGCGTCACGACCCACTGCGCGAGGAACGTCACCCACATCGCCGCCAACAGGGCGTACGTCGCGTTCCCGCGGACGTAGCTCACGAGCCCGCCCGTGCTCGTCTCGCGGTCGATGCGGCGCTTGACGCGGTCCGTGACGCCCGCGGACCCGCCGGAACCCGACGCGCTCGCTCCGTCGACCTCGGCGCTCTCGTCGAAGCCGCTGTCGAACACGCCGCCCGGGTCGTTCCACTCCGAGAGCCCCGGACAGTCGTGGTTCTCCGGCAGACGGTGGTCGGCACAGAACGTCCGGCCGCACCGCTTACACTGGTACGGGAGGTTCTCGTACTCCCCACACACGTCGCACGTCGCCATTACCGGCCCTTACGGGGGCGCTCGTAAAGCGGTTTGGCTCCGTACGTGGCGTGTCGAGCGGTGGTTGGTGGCCGCTGTGCTGGGTCGAATGAAGAATACGGTAACACACCGGTGAACGCCACCGAAGCCCCCAGTCACTCGTTTATAAATAACGACTACTGGAACGACAGTGAACACCGCCAAACCCCAGCCGCTCGGCTGGATGCTGTTTATAAACTGCCGAATGACACGAACACCGCCAAAGCCCCAGTCGCGACGGCTCGGGGGCCTCGCTGCGCTCCTCGCTCGCGTTGCTCGCTGCGGTGCTTACGTCGGCCGCCGTCGCCCTCGCGACTGCCCCTTTGAGTCCCATCCCGCCCCGCGCCGCAACCGCAGCCTCACGCCTCCCCAGCCTCGGCGGACGGCCCGGCGCCGGC
>NZ_JAXRUU010000017.1:0-54028 GCF_034497445.1 Halorubrum sp. AD140 | reverse complement strand
CGCGTTCGGGCTCGTCCCCGGAATGGTGCTCACGAAGGCGACCGGAATGGTCGTCATCGGGATTCCCGTCGCGGTCGCGGGCGGGACCCGACGGCTCGTCGCGACCCTGATGTGCGCCGGCGTGGGCGTGCTCTCGCTCGCGACCGCCGCGCGGAACCTCCTGCTCGTGACCGGCCTCTGGTCCTGAGCGGTCGGCTACGGCGCTTCCACACCGGACCCGGTCCCCCGCTCACTCGCCGACGTAGAGGCGTTCGGCCGTGCGCTCCGGGAGCCCCGCCTCGGCGACGGCCTCGCTCACGCGGTCGACGTCGTAGGACGCCCGGCGGAGGTCGACCTCGTCGGCCGCGGCGTCGAGGACCGCGTATCCGGCCCGGGGGTCGCCGTCGCGAGGCTGGCCGACGCTGCCGGGGTTGACGACGACGCCCCCCGCGACGGATCGCTTCCCCTGAACGTGGGTGTGCCCGAGGACGATCCCGTCGTACTCGCCCATGTGGCGGTCGAGCGTCGGGAACTCCTCGGGGAACACGTACGCGTCCTCGCGCTCGGGCGCCGGGTGCGAGTGGACCAGCAGGTACCGTCCGCCCGCGAGCGTCTCGGCGCGCGGGAGCCCCCGGAGCCAGTCGAGCTGGTCGTCCGACAGCGACGCCTTCGCGTGTTCGAGTCCGGCCTCGGCCATCCGGTTCGCGCGGTAGCGCCCGGGCGTCTCGACCGTGCGGTCGTGGTTCCCGCGAACGGTCTCGGCGGCGACTTCGCGCACGCGCTCGACGCACTCGGCCGGCCACGGGTTGTAGCCGATCACGTCGCCGGCGCAGACGATCCGGTCGACCGCGGGCATGTCGTCGAGGACCGCGTCGAGCGCCGGGAGGTTGGCGTGGACGTCCGAGATGAGCCCCACCTTCATCGGCTACCGGTTGGGCGTCGACGCCCGAATAGGTTCGGTCCGTGCGAGCGGGCGGCGAGCGCGTCGCCACCCTGCCCCGTCACCGGTCCCGTCCCCGAAAAGGGTTAAGTCGCGGTCGGCCGACTGAGTCACTAATGTACGATCCTGAGGAACTGGCCGCGATCCGGGAGGCCAAGGAGTCCTGGGAGGCGGGGACGTACGGCGAGACGGTCGACCGGTTCGGCGAGCGCAAGGAGACGTTCACCACCGACACCGGCGGGCAGGAGGTCGATCCGCTGTACACGCCGGCCGACGTCCCCGACCACGACTACCGCGAGGACCTGGGGAACCCGGGCGTGGAGCCGTACACGCGCGGCGTCTACTCGACGATGCACCGGGGCCGGCTCTGGACGATGCGACAGTACGCGGGGATGGGCACCGCCGCGGAGACCAACGAGCGGTTCAACTACCTCATCGACGAGGGGTCCTCGGGGCTCTCGATGGCGTTCGACCTCCCGACGCAGATGGGGTACGACTCCGACGCCGCGATGGCCGAGGGCGAGGTGGGTCGCTCGGGCGTCGCCATCGACACCCTGGACGACTTCGAGACGGTCTTCGACGGGATCCCCCTCGACGAGGTGTCCACCTCGATGACGATCAACGCCCCCGCGGCGGTCCTGCTCGCGATGTACGTCGCGATGGGGGACAAACAGGGCGTCCCGCGCGACCGACTGCGCGGCACGATCCAGAACGACATCATGAAGGAGTACGTCGCGCGCAACCTCTACATCTATCCGCCCGAGCACTCGATGCGGCTGATCACGGACGTCTTCGACTTCTGCGCCGCCGAGGTCCCGAACTTCAACACCATCTCCATCTCGGGGTACCACATCCGCGAGGCCGGCTCGACCGCCGCCCAGGAGGTCGCGTTCACGCTCGGCGACGGGATCGAGTACGTGCAGGCCGCGATCGACGCCGGCCTCGACGTGGACGAGTTCGCCCCGCAGCTCTCGTTCTTCTTCAACGCGCACAACAACGTGTTCGAGGAGGCCGCCAAGTTCCGCGCCGCCCGCCGGATGTGGGCCACGATCATGGCGGACCGTTTCGGCGCGGAGAACCCGAAATCGAAACAGCTCAAGTTCCACACCCAGACGGGCGGCTCCACCCTGACCGCCCAGCAGATCGAGAACAACGTCGTCCGGGTCGCCTACCAGGCGCTCGCGGCGGTGCTCGGCGGCACCCAGAGCCTCCACACCAACGGGAAGGACGAGGCGCTCGCGCTCCCCACCGAGAAGTCGGTCCGCACCGCGCTGCGCACCCAGCAGATCCTCGCGCACGAGTCGGGCGCGGCCGACACCATCGACCCGCTCGCCGGGTCGTACTACGTCGAGAGCCTCACCGACGGGATCGAGGAGGAGGCCTTCGAGATACTGGAGGAGGTCGATCGCCGCGGCGGGATGTTGGAGGCGGTCGAGAGCCAGTGGGTCCAGCGGCAGATCCAGGACGTCGCCTTCGAGCGCCAGCGAGAGATCGAGGCGGGCGAGCGGATCATCGTCGGCGTCAACGAGTTCGAGGTCGACGAGGAGCCGGAGATGGACCTCGAGGAGGTCGACCCGGAGCAGGAGCAGAACCAGCGCGATCGCCTGCAGGGGGTGAAAGACGACCGCGACGACGACGCGGTCGAGGACGCGCTCGCGTCGGTGCGCGAGGCCGCGCAGGGGTCCGAGAACGTGATGCCGCACATCGTCGACGCCGTGAAGGCGTACGCGACGGTCCAGGAGGTCTCGGACGTGTTCCGCGACGAGTTCGGGGAGTACAAGCCGGGGCGATAGGGCCGTCCGGGAGCCGGCTCGCGCCGTGGGTCGGTTCCGAGGCGCGGTCAGTTCGCGCCGCGGACGACGTGGCCGTACTTCAGCAGCGCGACGAACACCGCGCCGCCGAAGGCGTTGCCGACGGTCGCCAGCACGAGGAACGCGACGTAGTCGGCCACGGTGATCGCGGGCGAGACGAGTAGCCCGAACAGCACCTCGACGTTGCCCGCGATCGAGTGCGGGAGGTGGAGGAGGCCGATCGTCCCGGTGACGATCAACACGAGGAGGATCCGGCTCGTCGTGTCCTGAGCCGCCGTCACGAGCCACGCCAGCAGCCCCATCAGCCAGCCGGCGAAGACGCCGCCGATGAACAGCCAGGGGAGGTCGTGGTCGACGAGCTTCAGGGCGATGGTCTCGAAGGACTGCGGGTCGACGACGCCCAGTTCCGGCATCAACAGGGTCACGAGGAGGGTGAAACACAGTCCCCCGACGACGTTTCCGACGTACACCAGCCCCCAGAGCCGGCCCAGGTGTCGGAGCGACGCCTGCCGGTCGAGCACCGGGATCACCGCCAGCGTCGTGTGTTCGGTGAACAGCTCCGAGCGACCCAGGATCACGAACATGAAGCCGATGGAGTAGACGCCGGCGAGCAGCAGCTCGGTCGTGAGATCGCCGAAGCTCCCCGGCGAGAGCGTCAGAACCACCGCCATCATCAGCGGGCCGAAGCCGATGTCGAGCCCCGCCGACAGCCCCGAGAGCAGCAACCCGGAGCGCTCCCGATTCATCTCGTGGAGCCCGCTCTCGAGCAGCGAGTCGAGGACGTGGCGCGAGGACATCTGCTCCGTGGACGCGTCGGTCTGTGAGTCGCTCACTGGTGGTCTCGACCTCCGCTACTCCCGGCCGACACCCAAACCTTTGGGTCCCGGTGAGGAATCGGAGGGGCCCGCCCCCGCTCGGTCGTTATAAGTCAGCGGCGCTCGATCCGGGGATATGCGCTTCGACCACGTCGGCGTCGCGACCCGCGACACCGCCGACCTCGCCGACCTGTTCGACGGCCTGCTCGATGCGCCGGTCGCCCACGAGGAGACGTTCGACGGGATGACGGTCGTCTTCCTCGAACTCGACGGCGGCGGCTACTTCGAGCTCCTCGAACCCCGCGAGGGCGGCGCGATCGCCGACTACCTCGACCGCGAGGGACCGGGGATCCACCACGTCGCGCTCGCGACCGACGACCTCCCGGCGGCGCTCGCCCGCGCCCGCGAGCTCGGCGTCGACCTCGTCGACGAGGGGCCGCGCCCCGGCGCGTGGGGCCACGAGGTCGCCTTTTTGCACCCGCGCTCGACGGGCGGGGTGCTCGTGGAGTTCGTCGAGCACTGAGGGCGACGGGGCGCACCGCGACCCGGGTCGCCATCGGCGGCCCCCTCAGTCCTCGGCGTCGACCGCCGGATCGTGCGTCTCGTACCAGCCGAGGATCTTCTCCAGTCGGTGGATCGCGCGGTCGGGGTCCCCGATGTTGTGGTGCTCGTCGGGGTAGACGACGAGTTCGGCGTCGACGCCCTGCTTGCGGGCCGCGACGTACAGCTGCTCGGACTGGGAGGGGGGACAGCGCCAGTCCTCGCCGCCGGCCATCACGAGCAGGGGCGTCTCGACGTTTCCGGCGTCGAGGATCGCCGTCGCCGCGTCGTACGCCTCCGGGTTCTCCCACGGGAGGCCGTACTCCGCCTCGAACCACGTGTGCGTGTCGTCGGTGCCGAACGCCGACCGGAGGTCGTAGATCCCGTGTTCGGGCGCCGCGGCCGCGAAGAGGTCGGGCCGCTGCGTGACGAGGAACCCCTGAGCGATCCCCCCGTACGAGAAGCCGTGGCCGAACACGCGGTCGGGGTCGACCCAGCCGCGGTCCGCAAGCGACTCGACCCCGGCCGCGATGTCGTCGACCTCGGCGGTCCCCCACGCGCCGGTCAGCTCCGCGGTGAACTCCCGACCGCGGGAGGTGCCGCCGCGGTAGTTCGGGCGGAAGACGAGGTACCCCCGGCTCGTCAGCGCGGCGTGCGCGAAGCTGAACACGGGCTCGTCGTACGACATCGGCCCGCCGTGGATCGCTACCACGAGCGGGTGGTCGCCGTCCGCCGGGTCGACGTCGGGGTCGTGGTAGACGACGCCGTCGAGCGTCCAGCCGTCGGACTCCCACTCGACCCGCGTCGCCTCCGGCATCGCGAACTCGTCGATCAGCGACTCGTTGACGCGAGTGAGCCGCCGCAGGGAGTCGGGCTCGGTCGTCGAACCGAGGTCGGCGACGTCGACCGCGTACAGGTCGGTCCCCGCGGTCGGATCGGAGAGGACCGCCACCGCCGTCGACCCGTCGGCCGAGACGTCGAACCCGGCCAGCGCGCGGTCGCGGCCCTGCGCCGCGAAGACGCGCTCGGTGGTCCCGTCGGTCTCCACGCGAGCCAGCCGCGTGTGGCTCTCGTCCGCGATGGGGACGTAGACCGCCCCGTCGACCCAGACGGGGTCCCCGCCGCGCGCGACCGTCCGATCGAGGTCCGCGGTGAGCGAGACGGGGCCCCCTTCGCCGACGAGATAGACCTCTGCCGGTGCGGGCGGGTCGTCCGGATAGCCCGCGACGGTCGCCAGCTCGTCGGCGTCCGGACGCCAGGTCGGGGCGCCGTGCGAGAGGTCGCCGCCGGTGAGTCGCTCGGCGTCGCCTCCCTCGGGCGAGACCGCGTACACGTCGCGGACGGTGGTGTCGTCGGGCCGGTCGAGCCGGCAGGAGGTGAACGCGATTCGGCCGGCGTCGCCCCAGTGCGGTTCCATCCCGACGACGTCCTGGAACGCGCCGCCGCCGTACGCGTCGTCGAGCCGGCGCGGGTCGCTCTCGGGATCCTCGAGGTCGACGACGAAGAGGTACGGCGTCACGTCGTCGGTCCAGCCCACGCCGTTCAGCTTGTGCTGGAGGCGGGTGGTCTCGATCGGGCCGCCCTCCTCGCGCAGCCGGTCGAGATACTCGGACTCCTCGTCGGTCGGGTCGCGCGACTCGATCACCAGCCGGTCGCCGTCAGGCGACCAGTCGAAGCCGGCGACCCCCTCGTCGCGCTCGGTGACCTGTCGGGCGTCGCCGCCGAGCGCGAGGTCGAACAGCCACACCTGGGGCTTGGGCTCGTCGTCGCCGCCGGGGGACTCGTCGTCGTCTCCTCCCTCGTCGTCCTGGTCCGCCTCGCCGTCCTCGCCCTCCGCTTCCGGGTCCTGCCACCCGACGCGCCGCTCGACGTCGCGGTCGCGGGCGGCCAGGAAGGCGAGGCGGTCCCCGTCCGGTCCCCACGTCGGCGCGGAGGCGCCGGACGCGCTCGTCAGGCGGTGGGGTTCGCGGGGGCCGTCGGTCGGGGCGGCGAACAGCGAGGTGACGGCCTCCTCTTCGGCCTGGTCGTACTCGGTCGCGGTGAGGGCGACGCGGTCGCCGGTCGGGGAGACGGCGACCTCGCCGATCTGCGTCAGGTCGTAGTAGGCGTCGAGCGGCAGTTCCGACATGCACGCACCGAACGGCGGCCGGAGGAAATACGTTCGGGACGCGGAAGTCGGCGTCCGCGTGGGACCCGGAGCGCGACTCCTCGGTTCGAAAATGCACCGCGTGTACCGATGATATATTACTGCAATGGTTTGAAATATCTTCAATATAATGTATATGTATGAAAACGCTAGCCACACGTCCGCGGAACGGGCGCGACGGGTGCGATGGACCGCTCGACAGTGGGGGTGTCCGACCGCCGCGTTCTCTCGTCAGCGATGTCTGAGAGCGCCGATTCCGCCGGATACGTCGAGCCCGCGGAATCCGTCGAGAAAGCCAGACGCCGACTGTACGAGATCGTTCGGGGGCCCGATCCGTTCGAGGAGAAGGCGCGTGAGGCGCTCGCTCTCGGAGAGGAGTTTCTGCGCGTCGACAACGGCCATCTCACGCGCGTCGATCCGGAGACCGACCACTGGGAAGCGATGGTGAGTACGGACCCGCCCGACGGACCGTTTCCGCCCGGTCTGGAGCTCAGCCTCGGAGCCACGTACTGTCGGCGCACGCTCGATGCGGACGCTCCCGTCGCACTCTCAGACGCGCCGACCCAAGGCTGGGCCGACGACCCGGCGTACGAGTCCCACGGGCTCCGCTGTTATCACGGCACGACCCTCATCGTCGAGGGGGAACCGTACGGGACGGTCTGTTTCGTCGCTGAGGAGGCTCGAAGCGACGCGTTCAGCGACGCCGAGACGATGTTCGCCGAGCTGCTGACCCGGCTTCTCGAACGCGAACTCGAACGCGAGCACCACGAGGCCGAACTCACCAGACAGACCAACCTCGTGTCCGTCCTCAACCGCGTCCTGCGACACAACCTCAGGAACGACATCTCCGTCATCAGGGGGTTCACCCAACTCATAGCCGACGACAGGGAGGAGGACGAGTACAGCGAGATCGTCCTGACCAAAATCGACGACCTCATCGAGCTGAGCGAGAAAGCCCGCGAGTTGAATCGGATCGTCACCGCCGACGCCGAGCGCGAAAGCGTGGCGATAGGCGAGTTCATCGGCGAGGTCGTCGAGCCGCTCTCCGAGGCGTACCCGGCGGCGTCGATCGCGGTCGAACCCGCCGACGAGACGATCACTGTGGCCGTGCGCCCGAACTTCGAACAGGCCCTCGAGGAGCTGATCGAGAACGGGATAAAACACAGCGGCGACGGTCCGACGGTCACCGTAACGGTCGAACCCGTTCCGAACGCGGTTGAGATCCGAATCGCGGACGACGGGCCGGGGCTCGCGGACCACGAGGCCGACGTGATGGACGCGGGCACCGAGACGCCGCTCGTCCACGGGAGCGGGCTGGGCCTGTGGCTGGCACACTGGATCGTGACCAGCCACGGCGGATCCGTGGACGCAGCGGCCAGCGACGCCGGAACGACGATGACGATCTCGGTACCCCGGCGGCCTGCAACGGACGTACGAACGGAGTTGACGGACCTCACCCGGGCCCGCGACACGTATCGGGCGGCGTTCGAGGAGGCGTGCGACGCGATGGTGATCGTCGACGACGAGGCCCGAGTCGTCGATGCCAACGCGGAGACAGCGACGCTCTTCGGACCCGACCAGCGAGCGCTGCTCGGCCAACCGCTCCCGAGATTTCTCCCGGCGGGATTCGACTTCGAAGCCGAGTGGGAGCGGTTTCGACAGGCCGAACGGGTGCGCGACACGGTGACGCTCGTGGGTGCTGACGAGACGGAACATCCGGTCGAATACGCCGCGACGATGGACGTCGTCCCCGGACACCATCTCGTCGTCTATCGAGCGCTCGTCGACGGCTCGCGGTAGGACGCGTCACACGAGCTCACCACCGTCGCGTCCGGCCGCCGATCCGCGCGGCGCGCTCGCAGGCGGGCTCCGACGCGGCGGCGCGTCCCGCACGCTTAACCGCGGGCACGCCCCATCGCGACCCGTGTTCCGCGACCTCTCGCGACCGATCGAGACGGGGATGCCGACGTACCCGGGCGACCCCGAGGTGACGCTCGCGCCCGACGCGACCCACGAGGACGGCGGCTACGCGACGGGCGAGCTCCGGACCGGAACCCACGCCGGGACCCACGTCGACGCGCCGCGGCACGCGCTCCCCGACGGGGCGACGATCGACGAGATCGACCCGGGCCGGTTCGCCGTCGACGCCCGCCTCGTCGACCTCCGACCGCTGGAGCCGCGGGAGGCGATCACGGCCGACGCGCTCTCCGAGCGCCTCGGAGACGGAACGGACTCGATCGATCTCGCGGTCGACGCCCATGACCCCGCCGTCGACGCCCTCGACCCCGCGATCGATCTCCTCGTGTTGCACACCGGATGGGCGACCCGCTGGGGGACCGAGCGGTACCGCGACCACCCCTACCTGACCGCGTCGGCCGCGGTTTGGTGCCGGGAGTGGGGCGTCGGCGTCGGACTCGACGCCTTCGGACCGGACCCGACGCCGTCATCGGCCGAAACCGACGCGGCGGCCGCGGCAGACGAGCCCGACGGCTCCCCCGCCCACGACGTCCTCCTGGGCGCCGACCTCCCGATCGTCGAGAACCTCTGCGGGCTCGACGAGCTCCCGACGCGGTTCCGGCTGTACGCGTTCCCGCTCCGTCTTCGGGAGGGGGACGGATCCCCCGTCCGGGCGGTGGCGGAGTGGGAGGGGTGAGCGCGCGCCCGGAGACGACGGCGCGGGCCGCCCGGCGGTCGGTACGGCCGATCGCCGGCCGCGAGACAGACCAAACCCGTTTTAAGCGTCGGCGACGAACCGCGACTCAAGGTCGATATCCATGGAGATGCCACGTCGTTTCAACACGTACTGTCCACACTGTGACTCCCACCAGGAGCACGAAGTGGAGAAGGTTCGATCGGGTCGGGCGACCGGAATGAAGCGGGACGCGCGCCAGCGGCGCCGCGCGCTCGCGACGATCGGCAACGCCGGCGGATACTCGAAGGTGCCCGGTGGCGACAAGCCGACGAAGAAGACCCACCTGAAGTACCGCTGCGGCGACTGCGGCAAGGCCCACATGCGCGAGGGCTGGCGCGCCGGCCGGCTCACCTTCCAGGAGTGAGCATGGCGGGAGACTTCCACCGCGTCGCCTGCGGCGACTGCGAGAACGAACAGGTCGTCTTCGGCAAGGCCGCCTCGGTCGTGTCCTGTGCGGTCTGCGGCACGACGCTCGCGACGCCGACCGGCGGCGAGGCCGAGTTCCACGGCGAGATCGTCGAAACCGTTGAGGCACGGTAACCGCCTCGATACCCCGTTATGAAGTACAGCGGCTGGCCCGAACCCGGCGAGCTGGTGGTCGGCGAGGTAGACGAGATAGCCGACTTCGGCGTCTTCGTCGACCTCGACGAGTACGAGGACAAACGCGGCCTCTGTCACATCAGCGAGGTCGCCTCCGGCTGGATCAAGAACGTCCGCGACCACGTCCGCGAGGGACAGACCGTCGTCGCGAAGGTGCTCGACGTCGACGAGTCGTCGAGCCAGATCGACCTGTCGATCAAAGACGTCAACGAACACCAGCGCAAGGACAAGATACAGGCCTGGAAGAACGCCCAGAAGGCCGACAACTGGATGCTCATCGCGCTGGGCGAGGGCGTCGACGACGACCGCTACACCGCGGTCGCCAACGCGCTGCTCGTCGAGTACGACACCCTCTACGACGCCTTCGAGGCGGCGGCGATCAGCGGCGAGGAGGCGCTCGAGGGCGTCGACGTCGACGACGAGGCCCGCGAGTCGATCGTCGCGGCCGCCCGCGACAACGTCTCGGTGCCGTACGTCGACGTGACGGGCTACGTCGACCTCGAATCGACGGCCCCCGACGGCGTCGACGACGTGAAGGCGGCCCTCGAAGCGGCGGAGGGGAACGGCGAGGTCCCCGACGGCGTCGAGCTCGAGGTCGGCTACGTCGGCTCGCCCGAGTACCGCATCAAGGTCCGCGCGCCCGACTACAAGACGGCCGAGGCCCAGCTCGAGGCCGCCGCGGCCCGCGCCCGTGAGGCGATCGAGGCCGCCGGCGGCGTCGGCGGGTTCCACCGCGACCGGCGCGAGGAAGACGAGTAGCCCGTTCGACGTCCCCGCCGACTCCCCCTCCCGTCACCCGTGAAATCCGACATCCGCGTCTGTGCGAACTGGAAGCGCGTCCACGACCGGCCGGTGTACACGCTGGGCGACCGGTGCCCGGCGTGCGACGGCCCGACCGCGAACAGCGCGCCCGCGCCGTTCAGCCCCGAGGACCCCTACGGCGAGTACCGACGGCGGGCGCGGCGGCGGGAGTCGGAGTAGCGTCGCTTCAGAGCGGCGTCCACTCCCTCCGCCGCGACCGCGACGCCGGAATAGCCACCCTCTTGTGACCGCCGCTCGCACGGATCCGACATGGACGACATCGAGATCGACGCGGTCGCGACGCCGGCGCTCGACGACCCGGTGCTGGTCGAGGGGCTCCCCGGCGTCGGCCACGTGGGGAAGCTCGCGGCCGAGCACCTGCTGGAGGAGTGCGACAGCGAGCTGGTCCGACGCGTGTACGCCACGGAGTTCCCGCCGCAGGTCAGCGTCGACGGCGACGGTGTCGCCGAGCTCACGTGCGCCGAGTTCCACGCGGTCGAGACCGACGGCGCCGACCTGCTCGTGTTGACCGGCGACCACCAGGCCGGCTCGAACGCCGGCCACTACCGGCTCACCTCGACGTTCCTCGACGTGGCCGAGTCGTTCGGCGCCGCGCGGGCGTACGCGCTCGGCGGCGTGCCCACCGGCGAGCTCGTCGAGGAGTACACCGTCCTCGGCGCGGTGTCCGACCGCGACCTCGTCGCGGAACTGGAGGAGGCCGGCGTGGAGTTCCGCCCCGACGAGCCGGCCGGCGGCATCGTCGGCGTCTCGGGGCTCGTGCTCGGGCTCGGCGGGCGCCGCGGCCTCGACGCCGCCTGTCTCATGGGCGAGACGAGCGGCTACCTGGTCGACCCGAAGAGCGCCCGCGCGGTGCTGGAGGTGCTGGCGGAGGCGCTCGACTTCACGGTCGGCTACGAGAGCTTAGAGGACCGCGCCGAGGAGATGGAGGAGGTCGTCGGCAAGATCCGCGAGATGCAGGACGGCCCCGCCGTGCCGGACGACGACCTGCGGTACATCGGCTAGTCGTTCCGGGCGCCGGTCGGCAGGTGGCCCGCGAGCGCCACCCCTTCCGGCAACGATAAACCGGACCCCGGTCATCGTTCGTGTATGACAGACGTACGCGTCGCCGGGGTCGGACTCACGCGCTTCGGGAGCCACCCGGACAGGGCGGGACGCGACCTCTTCGCGGCGGCCGCGGAGCGCGCGTTCGCGGACGCCGGCGTCCCCCGCGAGGACGTCGAGGAACTGAACTACGGAAACTTCATGGGCGCGATCGCCGAGCACCAGGGCCACCAGGCCCCGCTGATGGCCGAGGCCGCGGGCGTGCGCTGCCCCGCGACGCGCTACGAGTCGGCGTGCGCCTCCGCGGGCGTCGCGGTCCGCGAGGCGGTCCGGACCGTGGCGGCGGGCGACGCCGACGTGGCCCTCGCCGGGGGGATGGAGCGCATGACGAACCTGCCGACTCCCGACGCCACCGAGGGGCTCGCCATCGCCGCCGACGACCTCTTCGAGGTCCGGTCGGGGGTGACGTTCCCGGGCGCGTACGCGCTGATGGCGACCGCCTACTTCGACGCCTACGGCGGGAGCCGCCGGGACCTCGCCCACGTCGCCTCGAAGAACCACGAGAACGCGGTGCCGAACGAGTACGCGCAGTACCGCCGGGAGGTGTCCGTCGACGAGGCGCTGGACGCGCCGCCGATCGCGGAGCCGCTCCACCTCTACGACTCCTGTCCGTTCACCGACGGCGCGAGCGCGCTGGTGATCGTCTCCGAGTCGTACGCCGCCGAACACGATGTGGACGCGCCCGTCGCGGTGACGGGGACCGGCCAAGGGACAGACCGGATGGCGCTTTCCGACCGCGAGCACCTCGCGTGCACGCCGGCGGCCTACGCGGCCGCCGGGGTGGGGCCCGACGACGTCGACGTCGCGGAGGTGCACGACTGCTTCACCATCGCCGAGGTGCTCGCCACGGAGTCGCTCGGCCTCTTCGAGGTCGGCGAGGGGATCGGGGCCGCCCGCGAGGGGGTCACGACCGCCGACGGCGACCTCCCGGTGAACCTCTCCGGCGGCCTGAAGGCGAAGGGACACCCGGTCGGCGCGACCGGCGGGTCGCAGATCGCGGAGCTGACGCGGCTGCTCCGCGGCGACCACCCGAACAGCGAGCACGTCCCCGACGCGAGCGTCGGCGTCGCGCACAACGCGGGCGGGACCGTCGCCAGCGCGGTCGTCCACGTGCTGGAGGTGGCCGAATGACCGCCGTCACCGACGCCGCCTACGGCGAGTGGCTCGACGCGCTGGCGAACGGCGCGGGGTACGCCCTCGTCTGTCCGGAGGGTCACGGGTCGCTCCCGCCGCGACGGGTGTGCCCGGAGTGCGGGTCCGCCGACCTCTCGCGGGAACCGCTTCGGGAGACGGGGACCGTCGAGACGTTCAGCGTCGTCCACGTGCCCGCGCCGCGGTTCGCGGACGACGCCCCCTACGTGACCGCGGTCGTCGACTGCGGGCCGGTTCGGGTCACGGGCGTCCTGCGGGGCGTCGAGCCGGACGCGGGCGCCGTCGCGGTCGGGCTGTCGGTGCGCCCCGGCGTCGAGGAGCGGGTCACGGACGGCGAGCGGCTCGTCGTTTTCCGCCCCCTCGACGACGAGTAGGGCCGGGAGCCGGACGGACGCCGTCGGACGGCGATCGCGGGTCGGGACGGCGGCCGATCGCGGTCGCGCGCTCTCCCCGTCTCCGGGGGTGGTCCGGCGTCCAAATCGTTATACCGTCGTCACCAGTACACGGCTGTAATGAACGACGGGATCCGCGTCCTCCACGTCGACGACGATCCCGACCTCGCGGAGCTGACGGCGTCGTTCCTCGAACGGGAAGACGACCGGATCGCGGTCGAGACCGCGCCGAACGCAACGGCGGGGCTGACGCGGCTCGCGAAGAACGACGTCGACTGCGTGGTCTCGGACCACGACATGCCCGGACCGAACGGGATCGAGTTCCTCGAGAGCGTCCGCGAGCGCGACCCGGACCTCCCGTTCATCCTGTACACGGGGAAGGGGTCGGAGTCGGTCGCCAGCGAGGCGATCTCGGCGGGCGTGACCGACTACCTCCAGAAGGCCGGCGGCACCGAGCAGTACGAGATCCTCGCCAACCGAGTCGTCGACGCGGTCGAGAAGCGGCGGGCGGAGCGCGAGGCCGAGCGGACCCAGACGCACCTGCGGGCGATCACCGACCACTCGATGGACGCGATCGTCACGATCGACGTCGAGGGCACGATCCGGTTCGCGAACCCGGCCGTCGAGCGGCTGTTCGGCTACGCGCCGGAGGAGCTGGAGGGCGAGCCGCTGTCGACGCTGATGCCGGAGCGGAAGGTCGACGGACACCACGGGGCCGTCGACCGATACCTCTCCGGCGGCGACCCAACGACGGACTGGTCGGCCGTCGAGTTCCCCGGCCAGCACCGCGACGGCCGCGAGGTCCCGCTGTCGATCTCGTTCGGTGAGTTCGAGGAGGACGGCGAGCACCGGTTCGTCGGGATCATCCGGGACGTGACGGAGCGCGAGCGACACCGGGCCTTCGTCGAGCACTCGAACGACATCGTCTCCGCGCTCGACGCGGACGGACGGTTCCAGTACGTGAGCCCGTCGATCGAGTGGCTACTCGGACACGAGCCGGCCGAGCTGCTCGGCGAGGACGCGTTCTCGTACGTCCACCCCGACGACCGCGAGCGGGTCCGCGAGCAGTTTCGGGAGTCGCTCGTCGGCGAGACGGAGGATCCGACCGTCGAGTTCCGCATCGAGCGGGCCGACGGCGAGTACCTGTGGGTCGAGTCGGTCGGAAGCAACCGGCTCGAAGACGGCGGCGTCGGCGAGTACGTGGTCAACACGCGGGACGTGTCGGACCGGAAGCGCCGCGAGCGGAAGCTGGCGCGGCTCCGCGAGTGGACCCGCGACCTCAACTACACGCGGACGGTCGAGGAGACGACGCAGCTCGCGGTCGACGCCGCGGCCGAGATCGTCGGGGCCGAGCTGAGCGGGGTCCACCTGCTGAACGACGCGGGAGACGCGCTGGAGCCGGTCGCGCTCGCCGAGTCGGTGCCCGCGTACTTCGACGAGCAGCCCTCCTACGACCGGGACGCGCCGCCGGGGTCGCGCGCCGCGCTGGCGTGGGAGGCGTATCGAGGGGACGAGCCGGTGGCGATCGACGAGCTCTCGACCTCCGGCCGGCTCGACGAGCCCACGCCCGCCGAGAGCCTCGTGCTCCATCCGATCGGCGACTACGGACTCTTCATCGTCTCCGCGTCGACGGCCGGGGCGTTCACCGACACCGACGTCCTCATCGCGGAGATCCTCGCGAACCACCTGGAGGCCGCCCTCGACCGCGTCGCCCGCGAGACCCGTTTGGAGCGGCTCCACGACGCCACGCGGAGCCTGATCCGTGCCGACTCGCGCGAGGAGATAGCCGACCGCGTGATCGAGGCCGCCGAGGAGGTGCTCGGGTTCTCCGTGGCGACCGTCAGGCTGTACGACGAGGAGGCCGGGGGGCTCGTCCCCGTCGCGGTGTCCGACATCGCCGACGACATCCTCCCGCCCCGCGGGGTGTTCACTCCGGACGACGGCAGCCTCAACTGGGCGACGTTCGAGTCGGGGGAGCCGCGGCTGTACGACGACATCGAGGTCGCGGGTGCGCTGGACTCCGGCACCGGGCTACGAAGCCTGATGATCCTCCCGATCGGCGGGTACGGGACGATGGCGATCGGCGAGACCGACCCGGACGTGTTCGACGGCACCGACGAGTTCCTCGCGAAGATACTCGCGACGGCGGCGGAGACGGCGCTGCAGGCCGAGACGCGCACCAGACGGCTCCACGAGCGGAGCGCGGAGCTGGAGCGACAGAACGACCGACTCGAGGAGTTCGCCAGCGTCGTTTCACACGACCTCCGCAACCCCCTCAACGTGGCGCAGGGACGCGTGGACCTGGCCCGCGAGGAGTTCGACTCGCCACACCTCGACTCCGCCGCGAGCGCGCACGAGCGGATGGACACGCTGATCGCCGACCTGCTCACGCTCGCCCGCGAGGGGGAGCGCGTGAGCGAGACGACGCCCGTGGGACTCCGGTCGGTCGCCGAGTCCTGCTGGAGGAACGTCGACACCGCCGACGCCACGCTGACCGTCGAACGTGACCTGACGCTGCGGGCCGACGAGAGCCGCCTCCAGCAGCTGCTCGAGAATCTGGTGCGCAACGCGGTCGAACACGGCGGAGACGACGTGGCGGTCACGGTCGGTGCTCTCGACGACGCGGCCGGATTCTTCGTCGCCGACGACGGCCCCGGCATCCCGCCCGACGAGCGGGACGCCGTCTTCGACGCGGGCTACTCCACCACCCGAACGGGGACGGGCTTCGGGCTCCGGATCGTCGAGCAGGTGGCGACCGCTCACGGGTGGGAGGTGGCGGTCACCGAGCACGATGAGACCGGCGGCGCCCGGTTCGAGGTGACCGGCGTCGAGGTCGTCGACTGAGCGCGAGAAACGAAGTGGCCGCGACGGTGGGCTACTCGCGGACGAGCAGCTCTATCTCGTGGCCGTCCTGGTCTTTCGTGAACGCGTAGTTGTGGTCACAGGAGTCGGGGTCGCGGTAGTCCGGCGCCTCTCGGACCATCAGGTCCTCCCACGCCTCGTCGAGGTCGTCGACGCGGACGCAGAGGTGGCCCCACGCGTCGCCCATCGTGTACTCGCGACCGTCGTAGTTGTAGGTGAGTTCGAGTTTCATCGCCTCCTTCGAAGCGTCCTCGGGGGCCATGAAGTAGTTCGAGAAGGTGTCGGCCTCCCAGCGACCGCGGGCCTCCGCGTACTCGAACTTCCGGGTCCAGTAGCCGAGCGCCTCGTCGGCGTCCTCGACGCGGATCATGGTGTGGTCGATGCTCCACGTCTCGCCGTAGTCGCGCTTGACGATCTCGATCTCGTGGCCGTCGGGGTCCTTCACGAACGCGTAGCGGTTCCCACAGGACTCGGGGTCCCGGTAGTCCTCGACGCCCTCCTCCCTGAGCCGGTCGTACGACTCCTGGAGCGCGTCCTCCGGGACGCGCACCGCGATGTGACCCCACGCGTCGCCCAGCTCGTAGGTGTGGTCGCCGTGGTTGTGGGTGAGCTCCAGCATCGCACCGTCCTCGTGCATCTCCCCGGGACCGAGGTAGACGTTCGTGAACGTGTCGGCCTCCCAGCGGCCCTTCTCCTCGTAGTTGAGGTGCGTCCGGTACCAGTCGAGGCTCTCGTCGAGGTCCTCGACGCGGATCATCACGTGGTCGAAGGTTCCGTCCATACCCGAGCTATCGGTCGCTCGCCCCAAAAGCGTACTGAAGGGGACCGTCGGCCCTGGGTCGCGACAGCGGATCCGCACAATTTCGATCTAAACCAACACGCCTCGCTCGTTCGTTTTAGCTTCGGCCGTGGTGTTAGATAAGACTCGCGACGAACGGGCGCGTGGCGGGCGTCGTCGACGGCGGCCGCCACGAACCAATGGCAGGAGCCTCAGACACGCCGTCGAGTCACGCCGACGGCACGCACGCGACGCATCGTTCCGAACTACCCGACGCCGCGACCGGGAGGATCGCCCGGCGGATCCGCCCGCTCGTCGCGTTCGCGTCGGGTCCCCCCTTCGTGGCCGCGATCGCCGCCGTCGAGGTCGCGATCGCGACCGTGCTGCTCGGGCTGCCGCTCACGCCGGCGCCGGCCGTCGTCGCGCTCGTCGCCTTCGCGGTGTACGCCGTCGATCACGTCGCCGACGCGGGCGCGGACGCACACTCGATGCCGGAGCGGGCGGCGATCGCGCACCGGTACGCCGACCAGCTGATGATCGCCGCCGCCCTCGCGTACGGGATCGCGGTCGCGCTGTCGATCGTCGGCGGTCCGCTCGCGCTGGGCGTCACCCTCCTCCCGGGGGCGTTCTGGGTGCTGTACGCCTCGAACTGGCTGCCGAACGCCGGCCGCCTCGCGAGCGCCGTCGCCTCGAACGGACGGACCGACGTCCTGTGGCGCCGGATCCCGCGGCTGAAAGACGTGGTCGTCCTCAACTCGGCCGTCGTGGCGCTGGCGTGGGCGATCGCGGTCACCGCGCTCCCGCTGGCGTTCGCCGGTGCCGACGGCGGGGCGTTCGCGGACGCGGGGACGGTCGCAGACGCGGGCGCGCTCGCGGACGCGGAGGCCGGTCGGGTCGCCGTCGTCTTCGCGTACTTCTTTCTCAGGTCGTTCGTCGACGTCGAGCTTCCGAACGTCCGGGACGTCGACGCCGACGCGGCGGTCGGCGTGGCGACGCTCCCGCTCGTCCTCGGCGTCGACCGGACGCGCCGGGTGCTGTACGGCGTGGACCTCCTCACGTCGGTGGTGCTGGCAGCGGCCGCCGTCGCCGGCCTGCTCGCGTGGCCGCTCGTCGCCGCGCTCGGCGCCGGCATCGCGGTCTCGCTCGGCGTCACCGCACTCGCCGGCCGGGTCGACGACGCGTCGGTGCTCGGGATCGCCCCCGACTGCAGCTACCTCGTCGTCGGCATGATCGTCGCGGGGTGGCTGGCGGGCTGACGCCCCCACTTCCGTTCGCGGCGATCCGCCGCTGTCGAATCGATAGAACAAAATGATTTATACTTCCTCCCTGTGGAATAAACCGTGATCGGCCTGAGCCCGCTTTCGGTCGCGCTGCTCGCCGCGGTCGTGACCGGCACGTCCGCGGCGATCCTCGCATGGCGCGAGCGACCGGAGGCCGGTGCGGGATGGCTGACGGCGCTCCTCGTCGGGCAGGTCTGGTGGACGGCGTTCCTCGTCTTCGAGCTGGAGGCGTCGACGCTCGCAGCGAAGGCGCTGTGGTACGACGTGCAGTGGGTCGGCGTCGTGCTGATCCCCGTCGCGTGGGTGCTGTTCGCGCTCGCGTACACCGGGAGAGACCGGTACGTGACGCCGGGGAGCGTGGCGGCGCTGTTCGTCGTCCCCGCGCTGACGGTCGCCGTCGTCGCGACCGGCGATCCGGGCGGGCTCGTCGTCGGCGACCGCGCGGTCGCCGACACCGAGGTCGGGTCGTTCCTCCGCGTCACCCCGGGTCCGTGGTACTACGCCATCGCCGGCTACACCTACCTGCTCGGCGTGGTCGGGTCCGTCCCGATCCTCCAGCTCGTCCGCGACGAGGCGTACCCGTTCCGGGGGCAGAGCGCGGCGCTGCTGGTGGGCACCGCGGCCCCGTGGGTCAGCAGCCTCCTCCACCTCGCGGGGGCGATCCCGGTCCCCGGGCTCGACCCGACCCCGCTGGCGTTCGCGGTCTCCGGCGTCGCCTATCTCCTCGCGCTGTCGCGGTTCCGGCTGCTCACCCTCGCGCCCGCCCCGAGGCGACGCGCGCGCCAGCTCGTGTTCGAACACCTCCACGACCCGGCGTTCGTCGTGGGGACCGAGGGGTACGTCGTCGACCTGAACCAGAGCGCCGTCGACACGTTCGGGATCGACCGTCGGAGCGCGGTCGGCGAGCCGGCCGACCGCGTCGTTCCGCGGTACGAGGCGATCGCGGACGAGGAGGGCGATCCGTCTCCGCTCACGATCGTGGGATCGGACGGGCGGCGTCCCTACGAGGCGACCGTCAGGGAGGTGAGCGACGCCCACGGCCGGCCGAACGGGCGAGTCGTCGTCTTCCACGACGTGGGCGAGTACCTCGGCCAGCAACAGCGCCTGAACGTGCTCAACCGAGTGTTCCGCCACGACGTTCGCACCGAGACGAACCTCATCCACGGCTACGCCGACCGGCTGCAGGCGGACCCGAGCGACGAGCGAGCCCTGTCGATCGTCAAGGAGAGCGCCTCGCGTATCCTCGAACTCAGCGAGCGCACCCGCACGGCGAGCGAGCTGTTCGACCCGTCATCGGAGCTGCACGCGGACGTGCCGCTCGGCGAGGTCGTCGACGAGGTCGCCGCCGACCTCCGCGGGGAGTTCCCCCACGCGCGGGTGTCGGTCGCCGACGACCTGCCCGCCGCGAGCGTGCCCGCGGTCCTGCGCGTCGTCGCGGCCGACCTCTGTTCGAACGCCGTGCGACACAACGACGCCGAGGAGCCGTCCGTGTGGATCGGCGCCACGTCCGAGGACGGCTGGGTCGACCTCGTCGTGGCCGACGACGGGCCGGGGATAGACCCCGCGGAGTACGAGGCGCTGGAGCGGGGGACGGAAACCCCGCTGGAGCACGGGAGCGGTATCGGACTGTGGATCGTCAAGTGGGGTGTCGACCAGGTGGGCGGGACGGTCTCCTTCGCGGCGCGCGACCCGCGCGGGACGGCCGTCACAGTCCGCGTGCCGACGGGAGACGCGGCGCCGGTCTCCGATCCCGACGTCGACGGCGGCACGGTCGATTCCACGGCCGACGAGGACGGGAGGGGAGGCGTCGACGCGGGTCGGTAGGCACTAGTTCGCCCCGTTCGATCGACGTGCATGGACGCCACCTATCTCCCCTACGCCCTCCTCGCGATGGGCGCGTACGCGCTCGTCTCCCCCCTGATGCGGGTCGCGACCACGGGGCCGGACGCGGTCCCGAGCGACGTCGCCGTCGTGGTCTCCAACACGCTCCTCATCCTCATGGCCGTCGGCGTGCTCGCGTACACGGATCAGGGGTTCGCCTCGCACCTCGGGTCGCCGAAGATCCTCCACGTGCTCGCCGCCGGGGTGTTCCTCGGGATCGGCATCCTGGCGCTGTACCGCTCGCTCGCGCTGGGACCGGTGAGCGTCGTGACGCCCATCTTCGCGATGTTCCTCGTCTTCTCGTCGGTGATCGGCTTCCTCTTTCTGGGCGAGTCGTTCACCGCGCGCAAGGCGCTCGGGATCGTCCTCGCCGCCGCGTCCGTGTACCTCGTCTCGGGCGCCTGAGAGCGGCCTCCGCGCGCGTCGGCGCGTCCGACGCCGCCCCCGATCCGGAAACGCCCGCCGCGTGACGAAATCCCTTTAGCACCGACCGGGAAAGGGTCGTACCCGCAGTGGCCCGCCTCCCGAACCCCTTCCGAGCGCTCATCCTCTACATCGGCTTCGCCCTCGCGAGGGCGGGGCTGATCGACCGCCACCGGGTGGTCCGGACGACGGACCTGGCGTGGCCGCGCATCGTCACGGGCATCGCCCGGATGTCGAAAAACGCCGTCGACGTGGCGCTGGTCGGGGTCGCCGTCGGCACCAGCGCTGTCGCCGGCGTCGGCTTCGCCGGCCCGTACTGGGGGCTCGCGTTCGCGATCGGCGGGGGCGTCGCCGGCGGCACCATCGCGTTGGTGTCCCAGCGATACGGCGCCGAGGCGTACGCCGAACTCGGCGACGCGGTCAGGGCGAGCGTCCTCCTCGTCGTGGTCGTCACGATCCCGGTGTCGGCCGTCTTCTGGACGTACTCGACGGCCTTCATCGACGTGCTGAGCGGCAACGAGCGCGCGATAGAGCTCGGGGCGTCGTACCTCCGCGTGGTCGGGCTCGGCGTCCCGTTCGCGTCGCTCAACCTCGTCGGTAGCCGGGTGCTCGTCGGCTGCGACGACGCGTACACCGCGATGCAGGTTCGGGCGGGCGGCGCGCTCGCGAACATCGTTCTCAGCGCCCTGTTCATCTTCGGGCTGGGCTGGGGCGTCGAGGGCGCCGCCGTCGGGACCGTCCTCTCGAACGTCATCGTCACGGCCGCGTTCGCGGGCGGTCTCGTCCGGGGTCACCTCCCCGGACTCGGCGCGTTCCCGATAACGATCGACCCGTTCGGTTCGTATCTGAACCCGAAAATGCTCCGCGACCTCGTCGAGATCGGGCTCCCGGTCGGCGCGCGCAACCTCGTGTGGACGGTCGCGGAGTTCCCGATGCTCGCCATCCTCGACGTGTTCGGCGAGAACACCGTCGCGGCGTTCGTCATCGCGCGGCGGATCTGGGGGATCATGAACACGCCCGGCTGGGGCTTCGGGCTCGCCTCCTCCAGCCTCGTCGGTCAGGCGCTCGGGGGCGAGGACCCCGGCGAGGCGGAGGCGTACGCCCGCGACATCATCCGCTTCTCCGTGGCGACGTACCTCGTCTCCGCCGCGCTGATCGCCGTCTTCGCGACCGACATCGTGGTGTTGTTCGCGGAGGGCCCGGAGAGCCCGGAGGTCCCCATCGCCGTGAACCTCGTGTACGCCGCCTGCGTCGCCGTCGTGTTCCAGGGCGTCTCGGGCGGGGCGGCCGGCCCCCTCGACGCGGCCGGCGACACGAAGGTCCCCTTCGCGAGCCAGTTCCTCGGGATGTTCTGCGTGTCGATCCCGCTTGCGTACGTCGGCGCCAACGACGCGACGCCCGCGATCGACGTGCCGCTGACCGGGGTCACGATCCCGGAGATCGCGCTCCCCGCGATCGGGCTGTGGGGGCTGTACATGGCGTTCCTCGCGGAGACGACGATCCCCGCCGCGATCAACTACTGGCGGTTCCGCTCCGGCAAGTGGAAGGGGATAAGCGAGGCGTACCGCCCGAAGGCGCCGGCGGACGACTGAGGTGGAACGCCGCGAGCGCACCGGCCGCAGACGCCGGAGGTGCGCCGCCGCGAGCGCACTCGACCCCGTCCGCACCCGGACGACCGAAAGCGTCAGCGTTTATGGCTCGCTCCGCCTCCTCGCGACAATGAGCGTTCCCTGCGTCGCCGTCGAGCGCGAGCGCGGCGAGGCCGTCCGCGAGCGGCTCGCCGAGGCCGGCGTCCTCGACGGCGACCACCAGATCGCGGTCGACGGCGACACGATCTACATCCCGGTGACGGACCCCGCGGCGGTTCCCGCCGACCTCGACGCAGCGGTCGTCGAGCGCGACGCCGCCGAGCGCGACCGCCCGCGGACGCCGGCCGAGATCCTCGGATACGAGCCCTCGCTGGAGCGGCTCGGCGACATCGTCATCGTCGACGAGGACGACGAGGGGCGCGCCCGCGAGATCGCCGACGCGGTGATGGCCTCCGATCTCCCCTGCGAGACGGTGTTGAACCGCGCGTCGCCGATCGAGGGCGAACTCCGCGTCCGGCGGTGGGACGTGCTGGCGGGGAACGGCACCGAGACGGTCCACCGCGAGTACGGCCACGAGTTCCTGCTCGACGTCGCCGAGGTGTACTTCTCGCCGCGGCTCGCGACCGAGCGCCACCGCGTGGTCGAGCAGGTCGACTCCGGCGAGGCCGCGATCGACATGTTCGCCGGCGTCGGCCCCTACGCGGTCCCGATGGCGTCCCGCGGCGCCGACGTCGTCGCCTGCGACCTCAACGAGCGCGCCGTCGAGTACCTCCGCGAGAACGCAGTCCGAAACGGCGTCGCCGACCGCGTGACCGCGATCGCGGGCGACGTGCGGGAGATCACCGAGGAGTACGCCGAGGCGGCCGACCGCCTCGTGATGAACCTCCCGCACTCCGCCGACGCGTTCCTCGACACGGCGGTCGCGCTGGCCGGCGACGACTGCGTGGTCCACTACTACGACATCCAGCACGAGGACGACCCGTTCGGCCCCGGGAGGCGGGCGATCCGCGCGGCCGCCGGCGACGAGTACGAGGTCGCGGTCGAGACCGAGCGCGTCGTCCGGTCGTACGCGCCCCACGAGTACAACGTTTGTCTGGACGTCAGGCTGACGCGGATCTGAGCGCGAGCGGGCCCGCTCAACGCGGCGCTCGAACGCGACGTTCCACCCGTGTTCCGCCGCCAATCGTTTCAACTAGGTAACGATTTATACCCCTGCGGGACGTACCACCACGCATGAGTGACTCAGCAGATCCCGAGGAGCGAATCGACGAAACGACGACGTGGCCCGAACTCGCTATCGGCCTCTACGACCGGCTGACCGGCCGCAACGCGGAGATCGTGTACGAGTTCGAGGACATGAACGTCGACGTCCCGAGCGGCACCGGCGACGACGTCGAACACGCCCACTGGGGGCTCGACGGTACCGTACGGGTCACGACCCGTGAACGGGACTGACGGGAGGGCCCCGCTCTCGGTCGTCACGGAGGACCTGAGGCTCAGCGTCGACGGCACTGCGCTCGACGTCCGTTCCACCGGCGATCGCCTGTTCGTGGAGGTGCCGTCCGTCCGTGACGCCTACCGCGTCGCTCGACGCCTGCCAAGCGGCAGGGTCGCACGCGGGCCGGCGATGCTGCTGACTGCGACGGACCTCACCGCCGAGATACGGGTTCGGGGACGGACCGTCGTCGTGGTCGGCGCCGACGCGCGCCCCGGACTCGTCTCCCGCGAGCTCGGTGTCGCGCCGGCGGAGATCCGACTCGCCGGCGCGCTCGGTGCGGGGAAGAGCGGACTCTCCGCGGCCGCGAACGCGGTGCGACGGCGCACCGACTGACGGCGACGCTCGCACTTCTGGCGGCTGGCGATGGCGACGTCAAGAAGGGTTCGAGCACGCAGTCGGACAGCGTGACCGCCGTCCCGCCCGGGAACGCCGACGGGTCGGGACGGCACGGGCCCGTCACATGACAAGAGGCCACGGCCGTGGACCGTCGGGGACAGAGGCGATTTCGCGCTTGACACGTCGGAGACGTAGGTCACACGACGGCCGTGGTCGACCGCTCACAGGGGTGACTGCAACGCCGGGTCGCCGTGGGGGGTGCGACCGGCGGGACTGCCGACGCCCGGTACGGGCTCCGACCGGGCACGCACCGCCGAGGGAGTCGATCCCCGCCATCGCGGCACACGATCGGTGCTGTCACGATTCGATGGAAGGTCGAACGCGTATAAATGCTTTTTCCTTATATTGTTTGAGTTATTGGCCAATTACCACCGTGATACGCACGTTCTCGGAGTCATTCCGAGACGAACGACGACGTGGGATCGGGCGGGACCCATGGGAGTGCCGGAACCCTCGCCGTGTGAGCTCGACCCCGCTCCGTCACCGTTTCGGAACCCTTATTTTTCCGTTCGGGAATGATAAGACGCGCGCCGGAGTAGCTCAGCTGGCAGAGCGATTCCTTCGTAAGGAATAGGTCGAGGGTTCAAATCCCTCCTCCGGCTCTTCTGACGGAACAGAGTGGAGCCGCAGCGCCCGACGCGTTCAACAGCCGTCCTCGACGTTTCTCCAGCCAGACCCGTCCGAAAATCGTAGAGAACAACCCGATCGGCTCGCTCTTCCTGGAATCCAAATTCGATCGTGTGAACAACCCAAATTCGATCGAAATCATATTCTATAAAGAATAATAGGGCCGTAGCTAACACACTCGCGACGAAATGGGGCAATATGCGACCAGAATCCGAGGCGAAAGGTGAAGAACTGTACGAATGTTTCGATTGCGGCGCGCGGACGGACACCGGCGGCACGTGTGAGTGCGGCGGCGAGCTTCGGCACCTCGGCCGGTCGCGAGACCTCTGAAACCCGCACGAGCCCGCAGTGGCCCGTCGGTCCGGGGCACTACCGGAGAGCGGCGTACACCGGACCTCGCTGTCGCTCACTCGGCCGTTTCGTCCCTCTCGTCGTCGGTCGCTCCGCCCGGCCCCGCGTCGTACTCGGGCAGCGACAGCACGTTCTCGCGGCCGAGTCGGAAGCCGTCGAGGTCGCCCTCGTCGCGGAGCCCCGTCACGACCTGGCTCGTCTTGGCGGCGGTCCAGTCGAGCTCGTCGGCGACCCGCTTCTGTTTCATCCGCCCGCCGTTCTCCTCGATGAGCCGGAGCACCTGCTCTTCGTTGCTCAGGAGGTCGTCGTCGAGCGGCGGCGCTCCGGCGCCCCCGTCGGCGTCGCCCTCGCCGTCCCCGGTCCGGGTGCCGTCGGACGCGTCGTCGTCCGAACCCTCTCCCTCGGCCGCGCCGGGCGCGCCGGCCGCATCCGCCGCATCCGCCACATCCTCCGATCCGGTCGCGGGCTCGTCCGCCGCGCCGCCGACGAGGGCTCCGCCCCGCCGACGGTAGCCGACCGCGGCGACGACCGCCACGAGGAGTCCGACGGCGACGAGCAGGATCGGTCCGAAAGCGCGTCCCTCCGGTTCGACCGTCACGCGCGGTTCTCCCTCCGTGAACTCGATCGGTCCGTCCCAGACGACGGCTCCATCACGCGACTCCGACGGCGACGGCGACGCGTCCCCGAGCCGGTACCCGTCGCTCCACGCGAGGATGAGCGACGTGTCCTCGTCGAGGAACAGCCCGTCGATCGCGTCGCCGACGACGAGCCGGTCGCCGTCGACGGCGGCGAAGTTGCTCCACTCGAACCGGTAGGTGAGCACGCCGTAGGACTGCGGAAGCTCGCGCCGCTCCGCGGTCACCGTGGTGTTCGTGACGTTCATCTCGCGGCCGGTCGCGTTCTCGGCCGTGTCAGCCGTCGCCGTCATCCGATCGCCGAACCGGTTCGTGTACGCGTCCGGGTCCGCCTCGACGTCGTCGCGGAGCTCCTCGAAGGCCTGCTCCTCGTCGTCGGTCGCGAGGCGGACGCGGTACTGGATCTCCCAGACCGCGTCTCCCTCCTCGTCGACGGTCGCCTCGATGAGCACGTCGTCGGGGTCGACGTCCATCTGTTCGAGGCCGCCGTCCGGTACTCCCGAGCCCTCGGCGGCGGTCCCGACCGACGCGAGCCCGACGCTGGCGACGACGACGGCGACCAGCGCCAGAAGGAGCACCCTTCGCTGCACAGACGGGTTGTTTCGCGGCTCGGGTAAATCGCTTCTCATCTCACCAGCCGCGGTCGCGTCCGAGCCGTCCGATCGGTGCCGCCGCGGCCCCGCGGCCGCCGCACCCTCAGTCTACGCACCGACACCGGCGACGAGCCGCCAGAGGAATTCGCTCCCGGCCGTCACCGATTCGGAGAGGCGGTCGGCGCGCTCGTCGAGGTGCACGGCGTCCGCGCCGGGCCTGGAGTCGCCGTCGTTCGGACGGTCGCCTCCGTCACCGCCTGCTGACGTGCCCGTCTCCGAGCCCGTCTCGATGTCGTCCGCACCGCCGCCACCGCCGTCGGCATCGTCGCCACCGTCGCTCGCGTTCGCTCCAGCACCGCCGTCGGCGTCGTCGCCACCGTCGCTCGCGTTCGCCCCGGCACCGCCGTCGGTCCCTCCGCCGCGGTCGCTCGCGTTCTCCGCCGAATCCGCAGCGTTTCCACCGCCGCCGGCGTCACCTCCGCCCGGACGCTCGTCGGCGGCGGGTCCAGCGTCGGTCGGCGGTCCGCGACGGTCACCGGCGAGCGGCCCGCCGACGCCGTTTCCGGCGACGCCGCGGGCGAGCGCCGCGACCTCCGGGCCGCTCAGGTCGCTCGCTCGACCGCGGACCTCGTCGAGCCGCTCCTCGTCGAGGCCGCGCTCCGTCCTGACTTCAGCGGGGAGCCCGCGGGCGACGTCCGCGCTCCGGTTGGTGTCGCGTTCGAGCCCCTCGGCCCGGGCGGTCGTCTCCGCCATCCTGGCGGCGAACGCGCCCTGGCTCAGGTCGCCGGCCTCGCGCCGCTCCTCGAGCTCCTGTTGCCGCCGCTCGATCTCGGCGAGGCGCTGTTCGGTCCGGTTCAGCCGCTCGGCGACCAGGTCGGCGCGCTCTTCGTCCGTCTCGCTGCGATTGAGCCCGACCTCGAACGCCCTGGAGTCGACCTCGCTCTCCACCTCCGCGCTCTGGACACCGACCACGCCGCCGAAGCGTTCGCCGGGGCTGATGTCGGCCGACGCGTTTCCGTCCTCCGTCTCGTTCGTCTCGTTCGTCGTCACCGGGTCGTCCTGGGCGGCGACCGTCCCGACGGGGCCGGCCGCGGCGATTCCGGCGACGCCGACCAACACGACCGCGACGGCGACGAGCGCGATCTTTCGATTCATTACCGGACGGTACGCGCCGTTTCGGTATATATACCGATCTCCGTTAAGCGGGATCAACGCGGATTAAACGGACGACTGCGGCGCGGTGGGCGGGAGCGGGGGCAGCGTCGGAGGGGACCGCTGTCGGCGACCGAGGCTTAGTACGACTTCGCGAAGTAGGCGGTCCGTTCCGCGTCTTCGCCGCAGATCGCGCACGTCTCCTCGTCGCCGCCGACGAGCGGATCGTCGTCCGCGAACGGGACCATCACGATCTCGGCGGCCATCGGCTCTTTGATCGGCTCCTCGCACGCCTCGTCGCCACACCACGGGGCCTTCACGTAGCCGCCATGCTGGCCGAGGGTTCCGAGGATCTCGGCGCGGTCGCCGGCCTCGCGGACCTCGCCCTCGAGGGTCTCCTCAGCGGCGGCGTACAGCTTCGCGTACACCTCGTCGAGGTGGTCGCGGACGGTCTCGGCGGCGTCCTCGCGCCCCTCGACGACGCTCTCGCCGTCGGGCCGGTGAACGAGCGTGAGCTCGCCGTCCTCGACCTCGTGGGGACCGATCTCGATCCGGAGCGGGACGCCGTTGAGCTCGTGCTCGTTGAACTTGAACCCGGGATTGCGCTCGTCGCGGTCGTCGAGCTCGACGCGGACGCCGGCGGCTTCGAGGTCGGCGGCGACGCCCTCGGCGTAGTCGAGCACGTCGTCTTTCGTGTCCGCCTGCCAGATCGGGACGACGACGACCTGCTCGGGAGCGACGCCGGGCGGGAGCACGAGCCCCTGCTCGTCGGAGTGGGTCATGATCAGCGCGCCCAGCGCGCGCCACGAGAGCCCCCACGAGGTGGTGTGGGCGGTCTGTTCCTCCTCGTCCTCGTCGGCAAAGGTGATGTCGAACGCCTCCGCGAACGACTGCCCCAGGTGGTGAGAGGTGCCGGCCTGCACCGACTTCCCGTCCGGCATCAGCGCCTCGACGGTCGTGGTCGTGTCCGCGCCGGGGAACTTGTCGTGGTCGGGCTTCTGGCCCTTGAGGACGGGGAGCGCGAGCAGGTCCTCGTAGACGGACGCGTACTGGTCGAGCCGCGTCAGCGTCTCCTCCCACGCGTCCTCGTAGGTGGCGTGGGCGGTGTGGCCCTCCTGCCAGAGGAACTCCTTCGTGCGGAAGAACGGCTTCGTCTCCGTCGCCTCCCAGCGCACGACCGAACACCACTGGTTCACGCGCAGCGGGAGGTCGCGGTGGCTCCGCACCCACCGGCTGATGTACGGCGTGATGATCGACTCCGAGGTGGGCCGGACCGCGAGGCGCTCCTCGAGCTCCTTCGTGCCGGCCTCGGTCACCCACGCGACCTCGGGGTCGAACCCCTCGACGATGTCCTTCTCGCGCTCGAGGTACGACTCGGGGATGAACAGCGGGAAGTAGGCGTTCCGGACGCCGGTGTCCTTGAACTTCGCGTCGAGGAACGCCTGCAGGCGCTCCCAGACGGCGTACGCGCGCGGCCGGGTGACGATGAACCCGCTCATCCCCTCGGGGCCGTAGTCGGCCAGTCCCGCCTTCTGTACGACCTCGGCGTACCACTCCCCGGTGTTGTGCGACTTGGACTCGGTGATGCCGAGCTCCTGGTCGTCGTCGTTCATTGTCGTGTGAAGGGTCGGTCGCGGGCTTAAAACGTCCGAAGCCGTGCGGGTCGTTCAGAGCCCGGTCCTCCCCCGACGGCCGGCACCCCCGATCGTTTCGGATCGCCGGAACGCGGAGAAACGTTAACCCCCTACGGACTCCTACCCCCGATATGGACCTGTCGGGGCTGCGTCGGCACACGCCCGAGGAAGTGGCGGTAGCGCGCCGCGAGGCGGCTGTGCTCGCGCCCGTCATCGAGCGGGCCGGCGAGGCCCACCTGCTGTTCACGAAGCGCGCGGCACACCTCGGGAAACACCCCGGACAGATGAGCTTCCCCGGCGGCGGCCGCGAACCGGAGGACCGCACCCTCACCGACACCGCGCTCCGCGAGGCGAATGAGGAGGTGGGGATGCGCCCCGACGAGGTCGACGTCGTCGGGCGGCTCGACGACACGCGGACCTCCTCCGCCTACCGCGTCCGACCGTTCGTCGCCGTCGCCCCCGACCGCGAGTACCTCCCCGACGAGTCGGAGGTCGCGGAGGTGGCCGTGCTCCCCGTCAGCGGGCTGACCGACCCCGCGAACTACGAGTCGGAGTACCGCGTCGGTCACCCGGAGTACGGCGACCACCGGGTTCACTTCTTCCACGTCGACGGCTACACCGTCTGGGGCGTGACGGGACGGATGGTCGTCCAGCTGCTGGAGCACACGACCGACTGGTGCGCGCCCGAGGAGGTCGACCGAGAGGTGGAGGCCGACGCGGAGCTGCCGATCTGACGCCGAGACGGGTCCGAATGAGCAGTTTTAGTAGGTGACAGCAAAATTCACCGGTGTGTCCGATCTCGTCGAGACCCTCCGCGGCGTCGACGGCGCCGAGGCGCGCGTGATAGCCCACCTGGACGCCCTCGATTTCAGCATCGACTACATCCGGGAGGACGTCGAATCGCGGTACTCCGACCGGGATTTGGAGGCGGTGTACCGGTTGATAATGGCCAACCAGGTGACCGGCGACGACCTCAAACAGCTCCTCGGAACGGAGTTCGAGGCCCAGACGCTGCTCTTCGACGAGGTCGTCGTGCTCCTCCTCCCCTCGGCCCGCTACGAGGCCGTCTTCGCGTCGTTCGACCGGCGGGATCCGTTCCCCGTCAGCGCCCTCGTCGAGGCCGCCTCCGACGACCGCGTCTGATCGGACGGGAGGCGGCTGACGTCAGCTCCCGGCTCACTACACGCTCGTACTCCGCTTCGTTCCTCCCGGCTCGCGTCACTCGTCCCGCGCGACGTCCAGCCGCAGCGCGACCGGTGCGCCGTCCGCGAGCGCTGACACGAGGTCCCGATCGAAGTCGGCGGCCGCGCTGTCGCCGTCGACGAGGATCGTGCGCTCGTCGTCGGTGTACCCGCTCGTTCGACCGACCATCGAGCGGTCGTCGAGCAGCGTGAGGTCGGGGTCTCCCCGGCCGACGACCTCGTCGACGTGGGCGGGGTCCGCGAGGTCGACCGAGGCGGCGCCGGGCTCCCCGACCGCGATCGTCGCCGCGATGGTCGCGGTCGCGTTCCGGCACGCCTCGCGGAACGCGGACGAGAAGTCGCGCGGCGCTCGGTCGGCCGCGACGCCGACGATGCAGTCGCCCGCGGGCGTGAGCCAGTCGTCGGTCGTGAGTTCGAACGTGCTCGGGTGCGTGGCGCTGACGTGCTCGTGGCCGGACGCGCGCACGACCTCCACGAGGGGGTCCTCGGGCCCGCCGGCGTCGCGGGCGGTCGCGTCGACGTCGGTGGTCCCCTCGTCGCCGTCCGCGTCGGCCTCGGCGTCGCTCATGCTCGTCGAGTCCGCGGCGGCGGGACAAGTGGCCGTCGGTTCAGACGTCAGCGCCCTCGGCGAGCGCGGGGATCAGCCGAGCGGGGTTCTTCGCGAACACGCGCCGCATCAGGTCCTCCGAGACGTCGAGGGTGAGCACCTCCATAACGCCGACGTTCGGGTGGACGTCCGGCGCGCCGGAGCCGAAGAGGACGCGGTCGGGGTGTTCGAGGACGCCGCGTTCGAGCACCTCGCGGTAGCGCACGGCGCTGGTGTCGACGTAGAGCCGGTCGTACTCGTCGAGCAGGTCGAGCGTCTCGTTCATCAGGTCGGCGTCGAGGGGGTACCCGCCGAAGCTCGCGAGCACGAGCGGGAGGTCGTACGCGAGCAGTTCGCGCTCGACCGCCGCGGGCGGGAACTCCCTGCCGGCGTGAACGATGAGGGGGAGGTCGGCCGCCTCCAGCCGACGCAGCACGTCCTCGTTAGGGAGCCCGTCCGCGTGCGGCACCAGCGTGAACCCGTGGAAGCGGTCGTCGTAGGAGTACTGCTCGACGTCGTCCGGCCGGGCATGGTGGTCGGCGCGCTCGGCGCGGAGGTTCCGCACCGTCGAGAGCGGCCCCGACCCCGGGTCTCGCGGGCCGTTGAGCCGCGCGAACGCGACGAACGGGCGGTCGATCGAGAGCCGCGCGACCGCGTTGTTCGCGCGCAGGTAGCTCTGCCCGGGAGCGCGTCGGCCGGGGCTCGCGACGGCGCGCACCACGCCGGCCTGGAGCATCTCGCGCTCCAGCCGCTCGGGGGAGATGTCCCGGCCGTGCGTGGCGACCGAGGACTCGTCGGGGTCCAGCGTCGCGCGGGTGTCGACGATCCGGAAGTCGTGTTCCAGCCCGAGCATCTACCGGTTCCTCACGGTCGATCCGCATGTGCCTGTCGGTCTCACGCGCGGCCCCGCGCTTCCGGACGCGACGCGGACGCACACCGAAGGAAGGCTGAAGGGGGTGGCCCGCCTCGCGGTTCGACATGGAACTCGTCGAAGCCGACGAGACCGATCTCGACGCCCTCGTCGAGCGCTGGTACGACCTCGCGACGGCGATGGAGCCGTACTCGGCGCTGAACGAGGTCGCCTACGAGGACGCGACGGCGGTCCCCGACGACGGCTTCCGCGCGCACCTCGACGACCCCTCCGTGACCGACTATCTCGTCGTCGTTGACGGCAAGACGGTCGGGTTCGTCACCGTCGAAACCGGCGACCGACCCTCCCGAGAGCTAGGACGGTATCTCGACATCGCGAACCTCGAGATCGACGCGGGACACCGGAGCCGAGGGTACGGCGAGGCGGTCGTCGAGCGGGTGGATCGGATGGCCCGCGAGGAGGGCTGCGACTACCTCACCGTCTCGTGTGAGTGGGACAACGACGGCGCGCGGCGGTTCTACCGCGACGCGGGATTCGAGCCGAAACAGGTGACGTACACGCGCCCTCTGGAGTGAGACACGGGCGGCCGGGCGTCCCCGCTCGAATCACGGCCCCGCGGTCGAGACGATCTTCACCACGTCGCCCTCGGCCAGCTCGTGGTCCTCGCCGATCCGACGCGAAGTGCGCGCGTCGACCGCGTGGAGGTACCCCTCGCCGATGTCGGTGTGGACGGCGTACGCGAGGTCCGGCGGCGTCGCCCCCGACGGGAGGAGAAAGGCGTCCGGGAGGACGTTTCCCGTCCCGTCCGTCCACTTCGAGGCGTCCTGGACCGGGTAGACGGTGATCCGGTCGAGCAGGTCGTAGACGGCGGCGTTCAGCGCGGTCTGGACCCCGGTCCCGCCGTGTTCGGTCATCGCGCCGCGGATCGCGGCGAGCCCCTCGCGCTGGCCGTCCGAGACCTCGCCGACGACCTCGAAGTCGCCGTCGCCGGGGTCGTAGTCGACGACGCCCGCCTCGACCGCGCGCCGGAGGCCGAGCTCGCCGTCGGCCGTCGCCGGGATCACGGGCTTGTCGGTCCCCTCGCGGATCCGGTCGAGCGCCCCCTCTGGCGCGGCGTCGACCTTGTTGGCGACGACGACGATGGGCTTCGTGCGCCGGCGGATCGCGCGCGCGAGCGCCTCGCGGTCGTCGCCGGTCCACACCTTCGGGTCGCCGGGGTACTCCAGCCCGCGCAGAACCGCCGTCACGTCGTGTTCCGTCGCGCCGAACCCGGTCAGCAGGTCCGTGACCGACTCCTCGAGGTCGAAGTCCGGCGAGCGCGACTTGCGCTCGACGCTCTCCCAGTTGCGCTCGACGATGCCCGCGAGCCACAGGTCCATCTCCTCCTCGACGAAGTCCACGTCGTCGAGGGGGTCGTGCGAGCCGACCGCGACGGGCTCGCCCTCCGCGTTCGTCGCCCCCGACGCGTCGACGACGTTCAACACGACGTCCGCGTTCGTCAGCTCGTCGAGGAACTGGTTGCCGAGCCCCTTCCCCTCGTGGGCGCCCGGGACGAGCCCGGCCACGTCGAGGAGCTCGACGGGAACGTATCGCTTCCCCTCGCGGCAGTTCTCGTTGCCACAGCGCTCCTCGCGGTCGAGACACGGACACTCCGTCCGGACGTGCGTGACGCCCCGGTTCGCGTCGATCGTCGTGAACGGGTAGTTCGCGACGTCGACGTCGGCCATCGTCGCGGCCGTGTAGAACGTGGACTTCCCGGCGTTCGGCTTCCCCGCCAACGCGACCGTGATCATGGTCGTGGGTGGCGGCGCGGCGAAAAGCGCCTTTCGGTCGCCCGCGCCGGGATCGGCGTTCGCCGTCGGCTCCGTCGTCCGCCGCCGGGACTCGTCACGGGAACTCGACGAGGTCGTCGTCGACGCCGCGCAGGCCCTCCGCGAGCCGCGAGTCGGGCGGCACCGCGTCGAGGAACGCCTCGGAGCCGAATCGGGCGTCGGCGTTGACCGAGAGCATCCCGAGATCTGCCGGGTCGCCGTCGAGGCCGGTGAGGAACGCGACCGTGCGGACCGCCGGGACGTCGTCGACGCGGGCCGCGACGTCGACCGAGCCGTACAGCGACCGGTGCGTGGCGACGTGGTAAACGCAGGTCGGCGTGGGCGCGAACAACAGCAGGAAGCGCGCGCCGGGCTCCGTCCGCCCCAGCTTCGGTCGGATCGCGTGGCGCGCGTCGGCGTGGAAGTACCGCTCCATGCGCCGGTACTGGCGCAGGATCTCGTTCGCGCCGGTCGCGCGGCGGACGGCGGCGTCCCCCTTGAGTTCGATCACGTGGTCGACGCGCTCCGGCGTCCGCAGTCGGACGTACGCGTCGACGACCCCGCGCCGGCCCTCGGCGTCGTACGGCTCCTCCAGCCGGACCTCAGGGTCGTCGTAAACGGCCCCGTAGTGATCGACGACCGCGGTCGCCAGCTCGTCCTCCCGCATACGTCCGACTCACGGCGCCGCCGGCGAATAAAGCCGCCGACGGCGCGGCCCCGACCGGGGCTCGTGGACGCCCTTAAAACCTCCGGCCGTTCCGGCGATACGGGGTCATCAAGGGGTTTGTAAGGCTCGGACGTCTAGAAATAGCGATGTCTGACAGACTGAGCAGACGACGGTACGTCGCCGGAACCGGAGCCGCGCTCGCCCTGGGAACGATCGCCGGCTGTTCCGGCGGTGGGGACGGCGGCGACGGGAGCGACGGCGGAGACGGCGACGACGGCTCAGCGGAGGACGACGTGCCGAGCGAGATCGACGAGTACCTCAGCGACGCCCAGCTGTACGAGGGGACGATCGCCGACCACACCGGAGAGGACGAGGTCAGCGTCGCGGTCGGCGCCGGCGACACCGGATTCGCGTTCGACCCCCCGGCGCTCCGGATCGACGCCGGGACGACGGTCGTCTGGGAGTGGACCGGCGAGGGCGGCGCGCACAACGTCGCCTCGGTCGAGGATTCGGCCGCCGAGTTCAACAGCGGCGACGCGGTCGACGATGAGGGCGAGACGTTCGAGGAGACGTTCGAGGAAGCCGGGATCCAGCTCTACGTCTGCACCCCGCACGAAGCGAACGGGATGCTCGGAGCGATCGAGGTCGTCGAGAGCTAACGCCGGTTCGAGCCCTCCTCGCGGTCGTTCGATTTTCGCGTCGGTGAATACCGTTTGAGTCGGTCTGGTCGGGAGGTGTCCCCGTTCAACGCCGACTACCGCGGAAAGCCATTTCCGTGGTGAACGCCAACGTGTAGGGATGGTTTCCGAGGAACTCGACAGCGTGGATAAGGGCATCCTGTACCTTCTCCAGCAGAACGCCAGACGGAACACGACCGAGGACATGGCCGAGAAAGTCGGCGTGTCGTCCAGCACGGTCGCCAATCGAATCAGCGACCTCGAGGAGCGCGGCGTCATTCTCGGGTATCACCCGATCATCAAGTACAGTGAAACGGGGTTGGGTCATCACCTCCTCGTCACCGCGACGGTCCCCCTGCGGGACCGAGAGAAGATGGCGGACGACGTCATGGAGGTGACCGGCGTCGTAAGCATACGCGAGCTGCTGACGAACAACGAGAACCTGTCGCTGGAGGTAGTGGGCCGCACGTCGAAAGACGTCGAGGACGCCCTGGAGTCTCTGGACTCGCTCGGCGTCGATATCGAGCGGATGGAGATGATGAAACAAGAGCGAACCAACCCGTACAACCACTTCGGGGAGGAGTTCGTGGACGAGGAGGAGGACGCTGGCTGATTTCCAGCCCCGCTTGACTCGAACTGGAAAATATCAATTAGGCAATGGATTCAAACAGGACGAGGCGATAGTGTGCGATATGGTCCACGCGCAGACCGCAACGGCGAACGTCGATACGATGATTTTCGAGATTGTTGGGAAGATAGCCGATCGAGAAGGCGTCGATCCCGTCGAACTTACTCCTCCACTCTTCGAAGCGATCGACCCCGACGCATTGGGTGAGATCGCCGCGGCTCCGCCGACGGCCGGCCAGACGGAAGTCCGAGTGACCTTCCCCTACAACGGGTACGAAGTTACCGTCGGACCCGACGACGTCAAGGTGGTGTCTGGGTGAACGGCGCAAGTAGCCGTTCACGGAAGGAACGACCAGCGCACGTCGACGATGCGGTCGTGCTCGCTCGTCACGGTCGGCCGCGCGAGGTGGTCGTTCGCGTTGACGCCCGCGTCGGCCAAATCGGTGAGCGCCGCCTCCAGCGACCGGTCGGAGCGCTCGACGGACGGGTCGCGCTCGTACGGCGCGTCGATCGGCTCCTCCGGGGAGTTCGCGACGTCGACCGTCTCCGCGAGGTCGCTCCCGATGGCGCGCGGCGGCTGGTGGAACTGCCAGTCGCCGACCGTGAGGAACAGCCAGACGTCGCCGCCGATGGCGTGGTACTCCCCGGTGACGCGCGCGTCCTCGTGAGCGACGACGCGCGAGAGGACCGCGGTCTTCGTGCGGTAGAGGGCGTCCTTGCGGGCCGAACGGACGTTGCTCTCGGTGACGTCGCCGCGGTCGTAGGCGGCGGTCGCCTCGTCGGCGAACTGCTTTGCCACCTTGTTGACGACGTACAGCGACTCGAGCAGGTCGTCCGTCGGTTCGATCGGGTCCACGGTGAGTCCTCGGGGTCCGCAACCGGACGCAGATCGGCGCGTCACGGGCATATGGGTTTCGGGGTCGCGCCGGGTGAGAGCGCGCGCCGACGGGGGGATCGGATGGTTAATTCTTTAAGCACGCGGACGAAGGTGCAGTCAACCAATGTCGTCCGACTCCCTCAAGCTGTACTCGGCGATATACGTCGCGCTCCTCGTCGCGGCGGCGCTGAATTTCGTTCTCTTCGAGGTCGACGTCCTCAACTTTACGTACGCCCAGGCGTTCGGCGGAACGATGGTCATCGCGACGGTCAAGACGCTGCTCATCGTCGCGTACTTCCAGCACCTCCGATGGGAGAACCGCTCGCTCACCTACGTGATGGCGCTCGCGCTCGCGCTCACCATGCTGCTGATGGCCGCGGCGACGTACTCCATTTCGTAGCGTCCGCCGCTTCCGCGTTCGGGTGTGTTTTTTGTAGCTCCGAGTGAATGACGCCACATGGAACTCCGCGCCGCAACCGCTGACGACATCGACGCCATCCGCTCGGTCGCCCGCGAGTCGCTGCTCGCCTCGTACGGCCACGCGGTCGACGAGACGCTGCTCGTCGAGGCGGTCGACGAGTGGTACGACGCCGACGACCTCGTCGCGGACATCGACGACGAGGAGACGGTGTGTCCCGTCGCCGTCGTCGACGGGTCGATCGTGGGGTTCGCCGAGAGCTACGTCGTGGGGCGCCGCGAGCGCGTCGGCGAGATCGACTGGCTCCACGTCCACCCGAATCACCGCGGGTCGGGGATCGGCTCCGCCCTCCTCGAGCGCGTCGAAGCGCGGCTTCGCGACGCCGACGTCGACCGCATCAAGGCGCGCGTCCTCGTCGCCAACGAGGCGGGAACCGCGTTCTACGAGAGCGAGGGGTACGAGCTCGTCGGCGAGCGTTCCGTAGAGATCGGCGGCGAAACGTTCGACGAACGGGAGTACCGCAAACAGATCAGCCGGCTCACCGGCATTTCCGAGGGCGTCGTCGAGACCGAGAGAGGCACCACCGTCTACGTCGCCTTCGACGAGAGCGAGCGGGGCTCGGCGGCGCCGTTCTACGTCGCGTACGCCGACCCGGAGCGCGAGCGCCGCTACGGCTACTTCTGTGGCAACTGCGAGGGTACCGACGTCGCCATCGACACGATGGACCGGATGGAGTGCGGCGACTGCGGGAACCGCCGGCGGCCCTCGCGCTGGGACGCCGCCTACTGACCCCGGCCGACTCGATCAGAGGGTCTCTTTCACGCCCAGCACGCGCTCTTCAGCGTCGCGTCCGGGGTCCCACTCGTTCCCGTCTCGGTCCGACTCGCGGTGGTCGGCCACGGTCCGCGCCATCGCCTCGTCCACCGGCGTCGACTCCCAGCCGAGGGCGGCGAGCGCGCACGTGTCGAGCAGATGCGGGTACTCGCGGTACAGCGGGAAGTCGTCGGGGTCGAGCCCGCCGGCCGCGAGCGCGTCCGCGCTCGCCGGCACGGCCTCGCACTCGGTGCCGGCCGCCTCGGCGACAGTCTCCACCGTCTCCGCGAGGGTGAGCGCCCGGCGGTCGCCGACGTTGTAGGCGGCGCCGGGTTCGCCGCGCTCGGCGACGGTGCGGAGCGCGCTCGCGACGTCCTCGACGTACGCGCGGTGCCAGAGGTTCTGCCCGTCCCCGGGGACGACGACGCGGTCGTGAGTCAGCACGCGGTCGATCCAGTAGTCGAGCCGCTCCGTGTAGTCGTGGGGACCGTAGACGACGCACGGTCGGACGGCCATCGCGTTCACCCCCGCCTCGGCGGCGGCGAACGCGACCCGGTCGCCCTCGGCCTTCCGGTTCCCGTACGTCTCGCCGCTCTCGTCGGTCGCCTGTTCGGGCGTACACGGCCGGAGGGGCGTCTCGCCCTCCCGCTTGGGGATCGCCTCTTCGGCGTAGCTGGAGCCCGAGGAGACGTACACGTAGCCGTCCACGTCGCCGAACACGTCGACCGCGGTCTCCACGTCGCGGGGGTGGTAGGCGACGCAGTCGATGACGACGTCGGGCTCCGTCGAGAGCTTCGCGGCGCGGAGGTCGCGTTCGTCCGTCCGGTCGCCCTCGATGTGTGTCACCCGGCCGTCGTCGGCGAACGGGTTCTCGTGGTTCCCGCGGTTCAACATTCCCACGTCGTAGCCGTTCGCGAGCAGGTCGGAGACGGTGTGTCGACCGATGAACCGCGTGCCACCGACGACGAGCGCCGTGTCTGTCATATCGACTCTCGGTCGAGGGCCCTCAAAAGCGTGACCGAATGGGACTGCGACCGGCCACTCAGTCGTCGCCGCGTGGACCGTCGCCGCGCCACCGTCTGTACAGGAGGTAGGCGATTCCGAGTCCGATGACCCACGTGCCGACCCCGAACACCGCGTAGCCGACCCCGATCAGGAACTCTCCGGCCGGGACTCCGAACATATTCCACCTCGGCGTCTCGGCCACATAAGCGCTCCGAGCGAGGGACAGGTACTCGGTCCCGGAGTCCGTGCGTGGGCGTATGACCGACCGCAGTCGCCGTCGACCGTGGCTCGCCGCCCTGCTCGCGCTCGTCGTCTCCGGGCTCGGACACGCGTACCTCCGCCGCTGGGCGCGCGCGTTCGGCTGGTACGTCGTCGTCACCGCGACGCTCGTGTTCCTCGTTCCCGACGCGGCGGTCGATGGCCTCCTCGCCGGCGACCCGCCGCCGCCGCTCGACATCGCGCCGGCCCTGCTCGCCGTGGCGGCCAGCGTGATCGACGCGTACCTCGTCGCCGTTCGGCAGAACCGCGACCGCGACCGCTCGCCGTCGTCGCCCGCGACACCCGAAGCCGACGCGACGACGGACTCGGTCGACCCCGCGGGGTCGGCCGCCTCCGACGAGGCCGACGCGGACGTGGTGTCGTGTCCCCACTGCGGTCGCGAGACCGACGCGACGTTCGACTTCTGCCAGTGGTGCGCGGAGCCGGTCTCAGAGTGATGCGGTCGTACGAGCGAGGCGAAACGGCTGCGAGAAAACGAACCGAGACGGGGTCGAGAGCGGGTCGACGATCGCCCTCAGAAGAGATAGAACAGCGGGAAGATGAACACCCAGACGATGTCGACGAAGTGCCAGTAGAGCCCGAAGTACTCCACCGGCCGTTCGTCCTCGAGGTAGTGGCCCTGGTACGCCCTGTAGAACAGGAAGCAGGCGATCAGGAGCCCGATGACCACGTGGATCCCGTGGAGTCCGGTCGTCACGTAGTAGACGGACGCCTGGATCGGCTCGCCGTGGGCGTTCTGTGACAGCGTCACGCCGCGGTCGAACACCTCGTGGTGCCACTCCCACATCTTGATGGCCAGGAACGTGAACCCGAGCGCGATGGTCGCGCCGAGCGAGGCCAGCAGCCCCTGGCGGCTCTTCCGGTGGGCGGCGACGAGCGCTAAGATCACCGTGAACGAGGAGGTGATCAGCACGAACGTGTTGATGAGTCCGGGCAGCGACTCGGTCAGCGGCTCCCACGACATCCAGCCGGCGTTGTACCGGATGAACACGGCCGCGGAGATGAACGCGCCGAAGACGATCACGTCGGACGCCAGGAAGAACCACACTCCCAGCTTCACCTTCTCGACGCCGTTGAACGGCCACCGTTCGCCGAACTCGCTCGGCGGGGCGTAGAAGTCCTCCAGCCCCCACTTCACGCCGGACCAGATCAGTCCCACCACGCCGGCGACGATGAGCACCGGGTACACCGGGTTCGCGACCGTGACGCTCGTGGTGGCGAGCGTCTCGCCGATGCTGAACTCCACGGCCTCGTTGAAGCCGGAGAGGCCGAACAGGAACACCCCGGTCATCAGCGAGAGGGCGAACGGCCAGATGCTCGCGTGGCTCGGGTGTTTGTCCCAGTACGGGTACGACGTGATGTGCTCGGAGTGCGAGTCGCCGCCGTCGGTCGCGGCGTTGCCGTCACCGTCGGCCTTCACCGCGGGACCGCCGTCCGGCACGTAGTCTTGCACGAACTCGAGCTTACCGGAGGCGTAGGAGGGGCGGTTCGGCCAGTTCTCGAGCGGCGGCGGCGAGGAGACGGCCCACTCGGCGGTCCGCGAGTAGTCCCACGGGTTGTCGCCGGCCGGCTCGCCGGAGACGTACGACTTCGCGAAGTTGTAGAACATGATGAAGAACGACAGCCCGAGGATGAACGCCCCGATCGTCCCGATCTGGTGGAAGGTCTGGAACTCGGGGTTGTACTCGAAGACGCGGCGGGGAGTCTCCCAGCCGAGGAACATCGAGAAGTACACCATGTTGAAGCTCACGAAGAAGATCACGAAGTGGATCTTGCCGAGGAGCTCGTCGTACATCTTTCCGGTCACCTTGGGGAACCAGTAGTACGCGCCGCCGAACAGCGCCGTCGCGCCCCCGAACATGACGTAGTGGAAGTGCGCGACCACCCAGTAGGTGCCGCGGAACTCGTAGTCGAGGACGATGGCGCCGAGGAACACCCCGGTGATGCCGCCCAGGATGAACAGCAGCAGCGCGCCGAACGCGAAGAGGAACGGCGTCGTGAACTGGATGCGCCCCTTGATCAGCGTGTAGATCAGCGAGAACACGACCAGGTCGAAGGGGAGCGAGATGCCGATGGTGGTCGCCATCATCAGCGTCTTGATCTCCAGATTGATCGTCGTGAGGAACATGTGGTGCATCCACACGAGGAACGACTGGACGGAGATGAGACAGATGGCGATGATCACCCACTTCCGGCCGACGAGCCGGCGCCCGGAGAACGTCTGGAACAGCTCCAGCATGACCCCCAGCGCCGGGAAGAACACGATGTACACCTCGGGGTGACCGAAGAACCAGAACAGGTGTCCCCACAGCAGGGAACCGCCCTCGGTCGCGGAGAAGTACACCGAGCCGAGCACGCGGTCGGACGCGAGGATGAGACCGACGGCGAGCAGGGCGGCGAACGCGAACAGCATCATCCACACGGTCGCGAGGGTCCCCCAGGTGAACATCGGCATGTCCATGATCCCCATCCCCTCGGCGCGCGAGTGGTGGATCGACGTGAGGAAGTTCACCGTCGACGCCGTGATCCCGATGGTGAACATCGCGAGCGCCATCACCGCTCCGGTCGACCCGATGCTCGGCGTGTACATCGGGATGTTGAGCGGGGCGTACATCGTCCACCCGGCGCTCAGCGTGCCGCCCTGGAAGAAGCTGATCCCCAGCAGCACGCCGGAGAACAGGTACATCCAGTAGGAGAGCGCGTTCAGCCGCGGGAACGCGAGGTCGTCGGCGCCGATCTGGAGCGGGACGAAGTAGTTCGCGAACCCGAAGCCGAACGGCGAGAGGAACCAGAACACCATTATCAGCCCGTGTGCCGTGACGGCCTCGTTGTACGCCATCCCGGAGAGCACCTGGTTCGCCGGGTCCCAGAGCTGGACGCGGATCAGCAGCGCGAGCACGCCGCCGAACAGCAGGAAGAACAGCGCGGTGATCGTGTAGAGGATACCGATGTCCTTGTGGTTCGTCGTCACGAGCCAGCGCTTGACGGAGGTCGTCGGCGGCAGCTCGCTCATGCGGGAACACCCCCGACGGCGGCGCCGTCGACGCTGGAGGAGTTCTCCGAGTCACCCTCCGTCTCCTCGTACCACTCCTCCCACTCGTCCTGCGGGAGGACCGTTATCTCCCCCTTCATCGCCGAGTGCCCCTGTCCGCACAGCTCGAAGCACTCCACGGTGTAGGTCGCCTCACCGCCCTGTTCCTCGACCTCCTCGGAACTCACGGAGAACCAGTTCGAGCTGTTCTCCCCGGGGATGGCGTCGGACTTTATCCGTAACTCCGACGAGCCGAAGTTGTGCCACACGTCCTGTGAGGTCACCTTGATGTCGATTCGCTGGTCGGCCGGCACGACCATCTCGTTCGTCGTGGTGTGACCGTTCGGGTACTCGTACTCCCAGCCGAACTGGTACCCCTCGACGAGGATCTCGATGTCTCCCTCCTCGTCGGTGTCCGGTCCGTCCTCGACGTAGAGGAGGATCCCGTACGCGTACACGACGAGGCTGATGACGACGATCGCGCTCAGCCCGAACGAGAGGAAGAGCTTCTTCGCTTTCGGACCGCCCTGTCCCGTCGGGAGCTCGCCGACCACCGGCGCGTCGAAGTCTTCCTTCGGCTCGCTCCCGTCGTCGCGGTACTTGTACACGTTCCACAGCGTGTACGCGACGACGATGGTACCGACGAGCGTGCCCAGCGCGAGGAAGACGAAGAAAATCTCGTCGAAGACCTCCGCCTGCGCGCGCCAGTCGCTCCCCTGTTGCAGGATAATTGAGTCTGTCATGTTCGTCTCTCTGCTCTTGTTTCCTCGTTAGCGATGGTACACTTAGCTCTTGTGTAGCGCGGCGAGAATCCGCCCGCGAAGGGCAGTTACGAGCGCCCCTCATCGTCCCGGAGCGGCCGTCGTAGGGCGCCGATCGAGTCGCGTCTCTCGAGCGCGTCCGAGAGGCGATCTGCGACGATATCAGCGCGTGCTAGAGACCGAGTTGACGCGCCCGAACGGTCCGGGCGTTCGCGCGAGCGGCAGATATATCGGACGCGCATACGAAGGCTATTTGTACACGCGAACGGACCGCCTAACAACGAACCCACCATGGTCTCACTCACCCTCTTGAGCACGGCAGTAATGGGGCTGCTCGCGGCGGCCACGTTCCTCGCCGTCGCGAAGATCGGCGCACAGCGGACGGCGCCCGGGACTGACGACTCGCCCGACAGATACGCCGCGGTGGTCGGGACGCTCGGCGACGTCGTCAGGCACCCGGCCGTCTGGGCCGTCACGTTCGTCGTCGTCGCGGTCGGGATCGGCGCCCTCGCCCTTCTCGCCGTGGGCGACTTCGGGGTCTCCGAGGGGCTCGCCGGGAGCCTCCTTGGCGTCGTCTACGCCGCGGTCGGCCTGCTGTTGACCGGCTTCGTCTTCCTCGGCGCGTACTTCAGCACTCGCGGCCGCGGGCTCGGCAACGCCCAGGGCGTCGCGGTCGGCTCGTTCGCCGCCGGACTCGTCTTCCTGGTCCTCATCGCGGTCCAACTCGTCGTCGGCGTCGTCGGCTGAGCGGATTCGCGGCGTCGACACCCTCGGCCGCCCGATTCGGCTTCTTCCGACGTGCCGCTCCGCCTACGCGACCGCGACGCCGTTCCGCGCGAGGAACTCGCTCGCCGCCTTGATCTCGACGGGACTGCCGATGATCCGACAGTAGCCGTCGGACTCGACGACGGTCACGGTGAACCGGTCACGGAAGCGGTCCCCGACTCCGTCGAGGACGTGACACGGGAGGACGATCTGGGTGCTGTCACGGAGACTCGACGGATCTGGCATTCGACGTACGAGAGAGATCGCGTGTCACCGACATAACCGTGTCGAATCGACGACACGACTGGCGGCGCGGCGGCGCGACTGGTGACGGGTCCTGGGAGCGGGGCGTGCGGCGGGGGATGACCGGGTTCGCCTCGACGCGTGCGGGTCGAAGGAACACCTTTAACGAGCCGAGCGGCCGACTGTACGCCAATGGGACTGGAGGACGAGATCGAGGACCTCCGCGAGGAGATCGCCGACACGCCCTACAACAAGGCCACCGAGGCCCACATCGGGCGACTGAAGGCGAAGCTCGCGGAGAAAAAGGAGAAGCTGGAGAACCAGTCCTCCGCCGGCGGCGGACACGGCTACGCCGTCGAGAAGCACGGCGACGCCACCGTCGCGCTCGTCGGCTTCCCGAGCGTCGGGAAGTCAACCCTCATCAACGCCCTCACCAACGCCGACAGCGAGGTCGGCTCCTACGAGTTCACGACGCTCGACGTCAATCCGGGCATGCTGAAGTACCGCGGCGCGAACATCCAGATCCTCGACGTACCGGGGCTGATCGAGGGCGCGGCGGGCGGCCGCGGGGGCGGGAAGGAGGTCCTCTCGGTCGTCCGGACCGCCGACCTCGTGGTGTTCATGCTCTCCGTGTTCGAGATCGAGCAGTACGACCGGCTCCGCGAGGAGCTGTACGAGACCAACATCCGGCTCGACACGGAGCCGCCGAACATCAACATCCGGAAGACGCACAAGGACGGGATCGGGGTGACGATGAGCGACGACGTGAGCCTCGACGAGGGGACCGTCAAGCAGGTGCTCCGCGAGTACGGCTACGTCAACGCCAAGGTGACGATCCCCCACGACCTCACGATCGACGAGCTCGTCGACGCCGTGATGGACAACCGGGTGTACCTCCCGTCGATGGTCTCGGTCAACAAGGCGGACCTCATCGACAAGAGCTACCTCCCGACCGTCAAGGCGGAGCTCCGCGAGCGCGGCCTCGACCCCGACGACGTGCTCTTCATCTCCGCCGAGAAGGAGCTCGGCCTCGACGGGCTCAAAGACCGGCTCTGGGAGGAGCTCGGGCTCATCCGCGTCTACATGGACAAGCCCGGCCGCGGCGTCGACTACGAGGAGCCGCTGGTCCTGTTCGAGGGCGACACGGTCGGCGACGCCTGCGAGAAGATCGGCGGGGAGTTCGACGAGCGGTTCAAGTTCGCGCGCGTCTCCGGCCCGAGCGCGAAACACGACGACCAGCAGGTCGGGAAGAGCCACGAGCTGGCGGACGAGGACGTGCTCCGGATCGTCGCGCGGAAGTGAGCCCGGCCGACCGCCCCCGCCGGTCGCGACCTACAGTCCCAGTTCGCGTCCGAGCACGACGTGTTGGATCTCGCTGGTCCCCTCGCCGATCTCCATAAGCTTCGCGTCGCGGTAGAAGCGCTGGGGCGCGAAGTCCGTGGTGTAGCCGTAGCCGCCGAGCGTCTGGACGGCCTCCTCGGCGACCTCCCGGGCGGCCTCGCTGGCGTCGAGCTTCGCCAGCGCGGACTCGCGCGTGACCGGCTCGCCGGCGTCGTACGTCGCGGCCGCCCGGTGGGTGAGCAGTCGGGCGCGCTCGGTCTGGCGGTGCATGTGGACGATCTTGTCGCGGATCGCGTCGAACTTCGCGATCGGCTTGCCGAACTGCTCGCGCTCGCCAGCGTACTCCTTCGCGGCCTCGTAGGCGCCCTGCGCGAGCCCGACCGAGAGCGCGGCGATGGAGATCCGGCCGCCGTCGAGCGTCTTCATCGTCTGTGTCCACCCCTCGCCCTCCTCGCCGAGCAGGCGGTCCTCGGGGAGCCGCACGTCGTCGAGTCGGATCTCGCAGGTCGGCGAGGAGTTGAGCCCCATCTTGTCCCAGACGGTCGTGACCTCGAACCCGTCGTCGTTCTCCGGGTCGACGATGAACGTCGAGATCCCGTCGTAGCCGGCGTCCGGATCGGTGACGGCCTTCACCAGCACGCTGTTGGCGACGTTCGCGTTGGTGATGAACTGCTTCGTCCCGTTCAGGACGTACTCGCCGGCGTCGGCGTCGAACTCGGCGGTCGTGTCCATGTTCGAGGCGTCGGAGCCGCTGCCGGGCTCCGTGAGCGCCCAGGCGCCGATCCCGCCGCCCTCCGCGAGCGGGCGGAGCCACTCCTCCTTCTGTTCGGAGGTCCCGAACAGCTCGATCGGCTTCGCGCCGAGGGAGGTGTGCGCGGCGTAGGAGAGTCCGATCCCGCCGGAGACGCGTCCCAGCTCCTCGGTGACGAGGGCGTACATGAGCTGGTCGCCGCCGAGCCCGCCGTACTCCTCGGAAATCGGCACGCCCATCACGTCGAGGTCGTTCAGGTCGGCGAACACCTCGTCGGGAAACCGGTGGTCGTCCTCGATCTCCTGGGCGATCGGCCGGATCTCGGACTCGCAGAACTCCCGGACCGTGTCGCGTATCATCCGGTGTTCCGCGGGTAGCTCGAAGTCCATAGGCAAGAATTGCGACCCGCCAGCATAAACGATGCGAACGACCGTGATCGATTTCCCGTCCCGCCCACGCGGATCGGGGACGCGGCCGTCGCGTCGGCTCCGTCAGCGGAGGCCACGACTTATCAGGCGCCGCCGCGTTCGCTGGGTATGGAGCTCCGCCGGCTCGTGCGCGGTCGCGTGGACTGGCCTGACATCGAGCGGGTCGTCCGAGAGCTGGCGGACCGGTACGACCGCGACGGAATGCGAGTGCGCTTCCTCGACGCCGACAACTGGCTGTCGACGCCGATGGTCGTCGACGACGACCTGTTCGTGAAGGTGATCACGAGACAGAACACGCTCGTCCACACGCTGTTCACCACCGGGCGCAATCTCGGCGCCGTCTCCGCCGGGACCGAGGGCTTCTTCGAGCGCTACGAGACGCCCTACGAGATGGCCCGCCACGAGCTCGAGGCGACCCGGAAGGTCCGCGATCTCGGCGTCAACGCGCCGGAGCCGATCGAGGCGCTCGAGGTCGGCAACTTGGGGGTCGTCGTCCTGGAGTACCTCCCCGAGTTCCGGGCGCTCGACGAGCTGGACCGCACGGACGTCGCGGCGCTCGCTCCGACGCTGTTCGCGACGCTCCGAACGGTCCACGACGCCGGGCTCGCCCACGGCGACCTCCGGGCGGAGAACGCCCTCGCGTGCGACGGCGACCTGTACGTCATCGACGCGACGAGCGTGAGCGAGGAGGGCCGCGAGTCGGCGCGGTCGTACGACCTCGCGAGCGCGCTCGCCGCGTTAGAGCCCCTGATCGGCGCGCCCGACGCGATCGAGGCCGCGCTGACGAGCTACTCGACCGAGGAGCTCCTCGCGGCGCGCCAGTTCCTCGACTTCGTCGCGATCCGACCGGACCACGAGTTCGACGCCGCGACGCTGAAGGGGGAACTGGAGAAGCGCGCGAGCGGAGAGCGCGATGGAAGCGCGGCCGTGAGACCCTCGAACGGCGCGGGCAGGCCGACCACCGGCGGCGACGCGAGCGACGCAGACGGCTCGACCGACGATGCGGGCGACCGGCCCCCGCGGTAGGGGTGACTTTTTACGGGACACTCGCAACTATTGTGCAATGGCAGAACCGTACCAACACTACATCGACGGCGAGTGGGTCTCCGGCGCGGGCTCGGAGACCTTCGAGAGCGAGAACCCGGCGACCGGTGAGTCCCTCGGCGAGTTCCGGCAGGGAACCCCCGAGGACGTCGAGCGCGCGGTCGACGCCGCGGACGCGGCGTTCGAGGAGTGGCGCGAGCTCTCGCGGATCCAGCGCGCCGAGTACCTGTGGGACGTGTACCACGAGCTTCGCGAGCGCACCGACGAACTGGGCGAGATCGTCACGAAGGAGTGCGGCAAGGAGATAAGCGAGGGGAAAGCGGACGTCGTCGAGGCCGCCCACATGGTCGAGTGGGCCGCGGGCGACGCGCGCCACCCGAAGGGCGACATCGTCCCCTCGGAGATCCCCTCGAAGGACGCGTACATGCGCCGGAAGCCCCGCGGCGTCACCGGGTGTATCACCCCGTGGAACTTCCCCGTCGCGATCCCCTACTGGCACATGGCCATCGCGCTGGTGGAAGGGAACACCGTGGTGTTCAAGCCCGCCGAGCAGACCCCGTGGTGCGCGCAGGTCATCGCGGAGATGTTCGACGACGCCGGGCTCCCGGACGGGGTGTTCAACATGGTCCAGGGGTTCGGCGACGCCGGCAACGCGATCGTCGAGCACGACGACGTCGACACGGTCGTCTTCACCGGCTCGGCCGAGGTCGGCCACCTGATCCAGGAGAAGCTCGGCGGCGTCGCCGGCAAGCGCGCCGCCTGCGAGATGGGCGGGAAGAACGCGATCGTGATCACCGAGGAGGCCGACCTCGACGTCGCCGTCCACTCGGCCGTGATGTCCTCGTTCAAGACGACCGGCCAGCGCTGCGTCTCCTCCGAGCGGCTGATCGTCCACGCGGACGTGTACGACGAGTTCAAGGAGCGCTTCGTCGAGGTCGCGGACTCGGTCGCGGTCGGCGACCCGCTCGACGAGGACACGTTCATGGGGCCGCTCATCGAGGCGGAACACCGCGAGAAGGTCGCGGAGTACAACGAGCTCGCCCGCGAGGAGGGCGTGAACGTGCTCGTCGACCGGACCGAACTCGACCCCGACGAGATCCCGGACGGCCACGAGGGCGGCCACTGGGTCGGCCCGTTCGTCTACGAGGCGGACCCCGACGCGGACCTCCGGTGTACCCACGAGGAGGTGTTCGGCCCCCACGTCGCGCTCCTGGAGTACGACGGAGACGTCGAACGCGCGGTCGAGATCCAGAACGACACCGAGTACGGCCTGGCCGGCGCGGTCATCTCCGAGGACTACCGGCAGATCAACTACTACCGCGACCGCGCCGAGATCGGGCTGGCGTACGGGAACCTCCCGTGTATCGGCGCCGAGGTCCAGCTCCCCTTCGGCGGCGTCAAGAAGTCGGGCAACGGCTACCCCTCCGCCCGGGAGTCGATCGAGGCCGTCACCGACCGCACCGCGTGGACCCTGAACAACTCGACGGAGATCGAGATGGCACAGGGGCTCTCCGCGGACATCAAGACGAGAGACGACTGAGGACGGACGCCCCCTGAGTTGCCGTCTTCGATCCCGCTATCCGGTCGCGTCCAGCGCCGCCGCGACCGCCGCGACCGGCCCGTCGGCGTCGGCGAGCGCGCCTCGTGCGACCAGCCGCTCTCGGGGGCGCCCCACCGGCTGTGAGACCGACTCCGTCCCGAGGAGCCCGACCTCCCGAAGCTCGCGTTTTATCCGCGTGAACGTCGCTCGACTCCCCAGGCCGGCGTCCTCGCAGGCGCGCCGCAGGTCGCGGTCGAGCGCGCCGCGGTGAGTCCCTACGACGTACGCGCGGAATCGAGCGCCGGCCAGGTCGAGGGGCGCGTCGGGGAGGGACACGCCGTCGAGCGTCGCGTCGGCGGCGGCCGCGGCGGCGTCCTCGGAGGCGCGCCGGTCGACGTCCTCCGCGTGCCGGTCGGCGTCGAGCGCCCGGATAACGTCGTCCGCGAGGTCGGAGTCGGACCGCTCCCGGAACGCGTCGTGAATCCGACGGCGACTCGGCGTCCGGAGCCGTCGCACGTCCGCCGCCGCGACGAGCTGGTCGTATCGCTCACGGAGCGTCGGGTCGTCGCCGACCGGGCGCCACGGTCCGCCGTCGTCGTCGGACGGCGACGCGACGAGGACGAATCCCGACGACCGCCCGGCGAGGACCGCGTTCGGCTGCGGCTCCGGGAGGGTCCGGAGGTCACAGACCCCCGCCTCCGCGAGCGCGGCGAGCCGACTCGCGGCGTGGAACCGCTCGACGACCGCGTCGACGACGCCGTCGGTCGCGAGCACGGTGAGCGCGGGAAGGTCGGCCGCCGCCGCGACCGAGTCGCCCCCGGACGACGCGTCGGTGCGCAGCGTCGCCAGGACCGGGTCGACCAGCGCCGGCGCGGCCTCGCGGTACGCCTGCACGGCGGCCCGCAAAAGCGACGGCGACGGATCGACGAGTATCGGGTCCGCGACCCTCCCGAGCGATCCGGAGCCGTCCGCGATCGGAAGGGTCGGATCGGGAGACACGGTTCCAGTCTACGAGGCCGTCGAAATAAGCGTGGTGCGATCGACCGTCGCGTCGAAGGAGCGCACCGACCGTCGCATCCAAGGAGCGCACCGACCGCGGCCGGCGGCCGTTCAGGGGACGTCGACGCGGGTGACGTGGCCGCCGCAGCCGCAGCGTTCGACGTACTCCGGGTCGATTCCCTCGCGCTCCGCGCGGAGCCTGTCGTAGAGGAACTCCGCCGGGTGGCCGAGATCGCCGTGGGTGACCAGATTGACGTGGTTGCCGGGCGCGGTGTGGTCGACGGCCGCGAGCGCGTCCCTCACCGCCAGCCCGGGGTCGTCGGCGTACCTCGGCTCCTCCAGGTTCGCCGACCAGGAGTTGTCGTGGACTCGGTCGGTGATCGGTTCGGCCGTCTCGTCGAGGTCGTCTGTGGTGGTCATGGGTGGCGTGTCACGGGTCCGCGGCCGCGAGGTCGGCGTCGAGCGGACGGCTCGGGAGGTCGTCGACGAACTCCCGGACCATCGTTCGCTCGACGCGCTGGAGCGTCTCGCTGCAGGTCGACTTCGCGATGCCGACGTGCTCTGCGACCTCCGTCAGGGTCGCCCTGCGCGGCACGTCGTAGTAGCCGAGGTCGACGGCCGTGAGCAGGAGCTCCCGCTGGCGGTCGGTCAGCAGGCGGGCGGGGTTGACGCGCTGGCGCACGCGCTCGACCTCGAACTCCAAGCCGAGCTCCCGCAGTCGGCGCCCCATCTCCGCGACGCGCTCGTGTTCCCCGGTGACCTCGATCTCCGCCACGCCGTCCTCGATGTCCAGCGGCATCTCGATCGGGAGTCCGGACCGCTTCGCGGCCAGCAACAGCAGGGGCGCGTTCGTCTCGATCCGGACGGTGGCGACGCCGTCGTCTCGCGCCATCACCGACACCGACGCGAGCGCGGCGTGGTCTCGCATCGCGGAGAGGACCGCGTCCGCGTCGCGCGCGGTGATCCGGACGAGCGCGAAGCCGGCGCTCTCGCCGGGGACCGCGGTGAGGACCCTGAACCCGGCGTCGGGGAACTCGCGCGAGACGTCGGCTATCCACGGGCCGTCGGGCAGGTCGACGAGGAGGCGTGCCTGTGGCATGGGCGGTGATCGAGTCGGTTACTCCACGTGGACGGCGCCGAGCATGCCGACCGTCTCGTGGGGAGTACAGGCGTACGTGTACGTCCCGGACTCCTCGAAGGTGTGCTCGAACGTCTCGCCCTCCTCGCCGAAGGTGTCGCTCTCGAACTCCCCGTCGGTGCTAGACACGTTGTGGTCGCCGCCCTCGCCGGTCCACTCCCAGACGACGGTCGTCCCGGACGAGACGGCCACCGCGGCCGGGCCGAACGACAGACCGTCCGCGGCGCCGACCTCCACGGTCACCTCGTCAGCGTCGGTCATGTCGACCGTCTGCTCGTAGTTGTTGGCGTCGTCGAGGAAGCCGTCGTAGTCGGGCTCCTCCGAGAGGTACTCCTCCTCGCCGCTGCCGCCGTCGCTTCCGTCGCTTCCGTCGCTTCCGTCGCTTCCGTCGCTGCCACCGTCGTCACCGCCGTCGTCTCCATCGCCGCCGTCGCCGCTTCCGCTGCCGCCGCTACAGCCGGCGATCGCCGTGGCCACGCCGAGCGCCGCGGTCGTTCGGACGAACGTTCTCCGGTCGAGTGTGTCTCGGGCCATGCAAGTCGGGGTAGGGGAGTAGGGGGAATACATTCGGCGGGAATTCCAGGACCGCGAAACGGCGGACCGAACTGTTCGGGACGGAGTATAAAAAGGAGTGACGCGGACGCGGCTCCTCCGTCGTCGATCAGGCCCGTCGGATCGCGACGTGCCACTCGTCGTCGGCGACCCGCTCCGTCTCGTGGTCGAACCCGCGGTCCGCCAGCACGTCGTAGAGGGGAACGGGCTCGAAGCTGTTGACGAGCCGCATCGTCTCGTCGGGCCCGAGGTCGTCGAGCGCCTCGCTGATGGCCGGAAACGGCGGTTCGTCGCGGTCTCGCACGTCGAGAACGGTGTCGGCGTCGCTCATGCGCGTAGACTGAACGCCTCGGGCGCGCATGGGCACTCGCGGGAACATGTTCGACGGGGTTCAACCGCGACGTCGACGAGACTTGGTCGCGACGTCGACGAGGCTCGACCGCGACGGCGAAACCGGCAGACGCGACCGCGGAGATCAGGGGGGAGGGCTCAGAAGGGGCTCGTCGACTCGTGCGAGAACCCCCCGTCGTCGGGAGGGTCCGCCGGTTCGGCGTCGCCGGACGCCAGCCGGTCGAGCCGGTCGTTGACGGACTCGCTCCCGTTGAGCTCGGGGTCGACCCGGACGCGGACCAGGTCGTACCCATGGGCGTCGGTCGCGTCGAGCGCGCGGAACGCCCCGACCGCCAGCGGCTCCGCCTGCGGACAGAAGGCGGTCGTCGGCGTGAACTCCGCCCGGAGCGTCGACGGATCGCCGGCCTCCTCGGCGTACCGGAATCCGGCGTCCGGGTGCCGCGGGTCGAGGTTGAGTCGGGCGAGGTTGTAGCCGAACGTGGCGTCGTACACGCCGTGCTCCTCGAAGGCGTCCGACGCGTGCCGGTGGACCGCGACGTGGTCCTCGCCGGCGAGCACGTCGTGGTCCGCGAGGAAGGGACCGGGGTCGGGGACGTGCTCGGGGACGAACGCGTCGGCCGGGTCGAACTCCGGCTCCGAGCCGCCGAGGAAGCTCATCGGTCGCCCCCTCCGGCCGCGCGGCCGTCGGTCGCCCCCTGGTCGGCGTCCGCGACCCAGATCGCCGTGACCACCGTCTCCTCGGTCTCGACGGTGTCGTGGGCGTAGCCGCGGTCGGCCAGCTTCGGGAACAGGAACTGTGGAACGCGGTCGTTGTACTGGACGAGCACGGCGTCGTTCGACAGATCGGCGAGCAGTTCGAGCGTTCGTCGGAGCGGTTCGGGCGGACCGAGTTCGCGGACGTCCAGCGTCTCGACCGAGCGGTCCGTCGGAGCCGCCGTTCGTTCGAGGAGCGTCGTCGCTTCGGGCATACGCGTGGCTTCGTTCCGCACGCGCCCGTCGTTTACCCCGAACAGGTTCGGGGACGTCGACAGGGGCGCGGAGAACGTATCCGAACCCATGCGAGGCGTTCCCGGCGATCTCACGACCGCGACGCGCCCGCCGACGACGGTCCCGCTGCGACACTTCCTCGTCGGGCTGGGGTTCCTCGTCGCCGGCGGGACGCTCGCGCTCCTCCGCGTCGCGGGAGCGGCGGGCGCGGGGTCGCCCCTCGGCGGCGTCGCCGCGGCGCACCTGCTGCTCGTCGGCTGGGTGTGTCTCACGATACTCGGCGCGATGACCCAGTTCGTCCCCGTCTGGTCGGGGGTCGAGCTCCACTCCGAGCGGCTCGCGACCTTCCAGCTCGTCGCCGTCGCGGTCGGGGTGGCCGGGTTCGCCGGCGGGCTCTGGCTCGGTCGCCCGGGGGACGCCGCGCTCCTCGCCGGCTGGATCGTCGTCGGCTTCGCCGCCTTCGCGTACAACCTCGGTCGGACGCTGTGGCGCGCCCGGCCGCTCGACGTCACCGAGGCGCACTTCGCGCTCGCGCTCGGCTTCCTCGCGCTCGCGGCGCTCCTCGGCGGGAGCCTCGCCGCGGACTACCGGTGGAGCGTGCTCGTCCCGCTCGGGCTCTCGCGGACGGCCGCCGTCGACGCGCACGTCACGCTCGCCGTCCTCGGCGTCGTCGTCACGACCGTGATCGGGGCGCTGTACCAGCTCGGACCGATGTTCACCCAGGCCGATGCGCTCCCGATCGAGGACCGGCTCGCCCGCGTCGAGGCCGTCGCGTATCCGGGCGGCGTCGCGCTGCTCGCCGCGGGCCGGCTGTTCGAGGTCGCGCCCGTCGCCGCGGCGGGCGGGCTGCTCGTCGCGTCGGGGGTCGGGATCGCCGGCGGGGTCCTGCTCCGTCGCCTCCGGGACGCGACCGCCGCGGCGACGCCGATGCGCTCGCGGTACGCGGTCGTCGCCGTCGCGTCGCTCGCGTGGAGCGCGACCGCGGCCGCGACGTGGATCGAGGCGCCGCTCGGCCCCGGAGTCCGGTTCGGGCACCCCGCGGTCGGGCCTGTCCTGCTCGGCGCGCTCGTCGGGTTCGTCGTCGTCGGGAGCCTCTACCACGTCGTGCCGTTCATCGTCTGGCTCGACCGCTACGCCGACCGCGTGGGGTTTGCGCGCGTCCCCGCCATCGACGACCTGTACGACGCCCGCGTCGCGGCCCTCGACCTCGGCGCGACCGTCGGCGGCGCGGGACTGCTGCTCGGCGCGGCGATCGCGCCGGCGGTCGTCGCGGTCGTCCCCGCCGCCGCGTCGCTCGGATCCGCCGTCGCCCTCGTCGGTGTCCCCGTCCGGACCCTCGGCGGCGCGCTCGTCGTCGCCGGCGCGCTGGCGTTCGCCGGCAACATGATCGCCACCGTCGTCCGTCACGACGGGACCGCGGTGCTGGGTCGGTCGGCGTCGACCGGCGAGGCGCCCGAGCGCTGAGTCGAGACCGGACTCCGTGCGCTAGTCGCTCGCGGCGGAGTCGCTCAGCCGGTCGGTGTCGATGCTCACGCCCGGCGGGGTGACGACGAGGAACCCGCGGAAGTGCATCAG